>JBGTDH010000962.1:0-6146 GCA_041748435.1 Pirellulales bacterium | reverse complement strand
CTCAGGAAGCGGCGCCTATGTCCGGCGACGATACTCTCCTGGTGTCTCGCCGGTTTCCCGTTTGAAGACGGCGCAGAGACTTTCTTTGTGGCTGTAGCCGGTCAAGGGTGTGATTTGTTCCAGCGTCATCGTTGTTTCGCGGAGCAACTGCTTGACGCGCGCGACTTGCGCGGCAGTGATTTCCTCGTGAGGCGTACGACCCAACTCGGTACGGAAACGCCGTTCGAGTTGACGGCGGGAAAGCGTAGTGAATTGCGTTAAGTCGTCGACATTGATGCCCTCGCACGCGTGCTGCCGTATGAACCGACAGACTCGGGCTAGTTCGCGATCGTCAACTGCGATGACTTGTGTCGACAGACGCTCGACAACCGAAGTCGGCGGCACGCACTCGATGTCCACGGGAGCACGTGCTCCGGCAATCATCTCGTGCAAGATCTCGGCGGCCCGATAACCGACTCTTTCCGCATCCGGACGGACGCTTGATAGCGGCGGATCAGATAGCAGACAGATCGCTTCGTCATCGTCGACGCCGATGACTCCGATGTCGTCAGGAATGGCGATCTGAAGTGTTCGGCAAACGTTTAGCACTTGCTGTCCACGAATATCGTTGCAGACAAACAGGCCCGTCGGATGTGCAAGCGAAAAGAGCCACTGCGACATGGGCTCAAATTCAACCATTCCCGACTGCTCGATTCCCGTCAACGTACTGCCTGGTGTACTGCGTGTCTCGTAGACCGACAACGGGCAATCCGCATTGTTAACGAGGTCGCGAAAAGTGCGCAGTCGCGCGTCGGAGTAGGACGCGTGTCGGAAGCCACAGAATGCAAAACGACGGAACCCTCGCTCCCAAAGATGCTGCAAAGCGAGTTCGGCGACTCGAGGGTTGTCCGTGTCCACCTGCGGAATGTCGGGAAAGTTGTGATTGCAACGGACATCGACAATCGGGACGCGCAGCCGGCGCAGCGGATCGACCGTATGGGTGTCGACACGAGCGATCACTCCGCTGAGCACGGAACTCATCATCCAGTCCGGCATGCCCGAATCGAGGGACATTTCCTGATGCAGAAGCGACCAATTGGTACGCGTGCGTGCAAACCGGGACACGCCTCGCAGCAGTTCGCGCCCGTAGGCTCGGGATGTCTCCACCAGCAAACCGACTCTGCGACGAGTTGTGGAATTCATTGCAAACCATCTCGCCCCGCATGACGCAAATCATTAATGCCATGTCGCATTTTATCCTTGAGAGGTCGGGCTGTGAACGTTAATCTGAGAGGCTGAGACAGAATCGAAATAGTGGGCCAACGAAAGGGCAAGTTTCGATCTCGGGGCCGGGGTCTGAGGTCAAAACATGCCTTCTGACGGAGTTCCGAAACGATTGATTCACAAATTCTGAGAAAAAATGGGAAACCGAGGGGGGCAATGGGCTCATTGCGTCACTAGACTCTCGTTCACAAACTCTTGGCTTTCAATATGCAGCCGGAGTTCACTTCTCTTCCCTGGCCTGTCTATTTAGGGGAACTGTCATGAAACGTGCATCTCGTGCGGCGTTTACGCTGGTGGAGTTGCTGGTGGTGATCGCCATCATCGGCATCTTGATCGCCCTGTTGCTTCCCGCCGTCCAGGCAGCCCGCGAGGCAGCCAGGCGAAGTCAGTGCGCCAACAATCTGAAGCAGATCTCGCTCGCGGCGCTCATGTTCAACGACACGTACAAGCATCTACCCCCAGGAAACTTTGCTGGTCGCATGGGGGAGGCGCCGCCGCCGGGCCAGGCATTTTTAGGGGCAACTGCGAACGGCGCCAACAATTTCGATTTTATTGCACCTTGGAGGGATCCCCAACGGAATACACCCTGGGGGCACTTCGGTTGGCCCGCCTACATCCTGCCTTTTATGGAGCAGGAGGCTTTGTACGAGTCGATCAACTTCAATGTGCCTGCCTACGCCGAGATCATTGCTGAGATCCCGGGCGGGGCGAACACTACGCCACCTACGCCACCAGTGAATCGCGGTCCCGCTGGGGACCCCGCCAACCGGGACGCTTCGTTCAAACAGCCGCCGACCTTCGTCTGTCCCTCCGCGCGTCGCGTCCCGCGGACGGCCACGACCGACGGTTCGCCGCTAACACAGAAGGACTACTCGATGAACTCCGGAGCACCGCATACCTGTTGCCCGGAGCGAAATCGAAACCCGGCTCACAACGGAATGGGCTTTGTCGGGAGCAAGCTCAAGTTAGACGATGTCCTGGACGGCACCAGCAACACGCTGTACTTCATCGAGCACGCGCATTACGGCAACCACAGTTGGATTCCCTACGACGCGGGCTCGAACCAGTTCTTCTGGGTGCACCATACGTCGCAGGGCTACGTCACGACGCAGGATCCCCCGAATGCGGATCCCAGGCTGATAGCGGCTGCGTTCAACCATCGCGCTGCCCACAGCGAGCACCCCAACGGAATCCAGGCCACGATGGTAGATGGGCACCTGCGTTGGATCAGCGACCACATCAGCACGAACATCTATCGCGCGATGGGCACCAGAAAAGGTGGCGAGGCAGTGCAAACGGCTCAGAACAATTGATCATTAACCCTTGCCATCCCACGCACTTGGAATTGTTTCCCATGCGCTCTGCCACGTCCATCTTGATTCTGGGAAGCTTAGCTCTTCTGTCTAGCTGCAGCGACGCGCCCGAATTGGTCCAGATCCAAGGCCGGGTTACGCATGACGGCAAGCCCGTGCCTGGCCTCTTGCTGCAGTTCCATCCGGCGGATGGCCGTCCGAGTTGGGGCCTCACCGACGCGCAAGGCAAGTTCAAGCTCAACTACAGCAAGAGCTACGAAGGAGCGCGGCTCGGCAAGCACCGAGTGTTCGTATCCTTCGACAACTCGCCCGAAGCGCCCTACGACGTGAACGGAAAGCAGCAGCTAAACAAGGTGCAGCAGGACATTATCGACAAGTACGGCAAGCTGGAAACCACGCCGCTGGAGGTCGACCTACTTCAGGACGGCCAGGCGGTCGAAATCAAGCTGGATTAGCTGCTGCAGCCGGCTTCGTTGCACGGTCGGCGTTGGGCAGTAGTTTGCCCTCCGCCAGACTTGGTGGGCACTTTGGTAACCTTGTGGCCCCTTTGCCCCAATGCGGGTGCATCGCCTTGCGACTGACGGCCAGCATGCTCGCGATCTGCCGCTCCGACGGCCCCGCTGCTGATGCAGAAGCCACCGATCGACACGCGTGCGTGCGAACTAGGCCACGCCTCGCAGCACTTCGCGCCCATAGGCTCGGGATGAGGTTGTAGAATTCACTGCAAGGCATCTCGCCCGACAACACGACGCACATCATTAATGCCATGTCGAATTGTATGCTGGAAAGGTCGAGCAATGAACCCAAACTCGGGGATATGAGCCAGATAAGGGATATGAGCCAGATAAACAGAGCGGCAACAAACGGAAATGAGCACCAATTCATCCAGCGTATTCGTGGCGGCGGTCATTCTTGCGGGAACAATACTCCCTATAGAGCTCGCGAATCCGGCAAGGGCCGCATCGAACGATTCCGTGGCGGGCCAGGTCTTCAACATCAAGAGCTACGGCGCGGTCGGAGACGGCGTTGCCCTGGACACCGAAGCAGTCCAGAAGGCCATCGTTAGTGCGGGAGCGATACGCGGCGTAATCCGGACGCCGCTCGGTGATGGTGCTTTCGAGCAATATCACGCCAGAGACCTTCATGAGCAGGAGCGACATGAGAAGTGGACTGCCAACCGTCCAACCGGCAGCCCCGGCGGCGGCGACCAGATAGAGGCCCCACCAAACGCAAAAGTCTCCGAAGTAGCTGGGGTGCCGCGTGTATTGCCAGAGACCCCGATCCATGACCTTGCCTGAGCTGGCCGAACTGGCTTGGAAGCGTGCCAGTTGCCAATCACCGACAAATTCGAAGAAAAGTCCCAGTGTGCAGACCAATGCACCCGTCGCATCGAGCCAGCCGAGCGGGTTTATTGAGTTTTTGGCTGCGGCAACCTGAAGCGGCAACGAAACGAACCACAGGATCGCGCCCTGCAGGAGGAACACGGTGAATAGGCTGATCCACCAGAATTGCCGGCCGTGATGGGCGCGCATTGCCGCGTAGCGACGGTCTTCACCATGTCCCCAATTTCGCCACAGCAGGTACAGCGACAGCCGCAGTCCCCACACCGTCGTAAGGCTGACCAGCAGCAAGACCCGCGAGTGCGTTGGAGCATTCAGCCAGCATCCGAGCCAAGCCACGAGCACGAAGCCGGCGCCCCAAAAAGAATCGACGATACTCGCATCACGGCGCGCCGTGCTGACGATCCACAGCAAGAACATCGTGCTGAGGATGGCCACCAGGGTTGTCAGAGCTGTTTGCTGAAGTGGCGACATCGGTTCTCGCCCGGTGCGATCCCGTCGTGGGGTGTTGTCCAGCAAGTGTTAAGACGCTCGCTGCGCGGGACCGGATCGCGGCGGCATTCGGGCTTGTCAAACTGGATTTGCAGCAGCCCGGCGCAGCGCTCCTCGAACGCGGCTTCGCTGTAGCAAAGGTAGTAATTCCACAGCCGTATGAATTCTTCGGAGTATCCCAGTTGCCGCACGTCACCCAGGCGTTCCTGAAACGCGGCTCGCCAGCGCCGCAGCGTCTCCGCATAGTGTGGAGCGAAGTCCTCGGCATGCACGAAGCACAGGTCCGTGGCGCGGCCCACCGATTCCAGGATTGCCGCCAGCGACGGCAGGCAACCTCCGGGAAATACGTACCGCTGAATGAAATCGACCGAATTCAGATAGTTGTCGTAGCCTCTCTCGGGCATGACAATCGCTTGCAGAACCAGCGAACCGTCGGGCCGGAGCAGCTTGCCACACTGGCGGAAATACTGATCCAGATACCGGTGGCCCACGGCTTCGATCATTTCGATCGAGACCAGCTTATCGAATTGGCCGCGCAAGTCGCGATAGTCCTCCTGCAGCAATCGGACCTGCTTGGCCAAACCCGCAACACGGACTCGTTCCTGCGCGACCTCGAATTGTGCCCGCGAAATGGTCGTCGTCGTCACACGGCAGCCGTAATTCTCGGCCGCGTGAATCGCGAAGCCGCCCCAACCGCCGCCGATCTCCAGCACTTCGTCCGATGGTTGCAGATCGAGCTTGCGGCAGACGCGGTCGAACTTTTCTACCGAGCCTTCGCGCAGCGAAGCCTCGGGCGCGGGAAAGATGCCGCTGGAGTATGCCCATGTGTCGTCCAGCCACAGTCGGTAAAATTCGTTCCCCAGGTCGTAATGAGCGGCGATGTTGCGGCGGCTGCCGCGGAGGGTGTTCGCCTGCCAGGCATGCACCAGCCGGCGCCCCCAACGCACGAAGTGTGACAAGCCGCCGTCGAGCCGGTCCGCGGAGTTCCGATTCCTAACAAAGATCCGAAACAGGCTCGTCAAATCGTCGCAGTCCCAATCGCCGCGCAGGTAAGACTCGGCGATCGACAGCGTTCCGCCTGACACGGCCCTCCGGTAGAACCGCGAACGATGAACTCGCAGCGTCGCTTGTACGTCAGCGGGCCGGCCGAGCGATGTCGTTCCGCTGGCGTCACGCAAGGTAATCTCGCCGCGGTGAACTCCGGCGAGCTGCTTGATCACCACGCGTCGAGCGAGGCGATCCAAGAAACCGAGACGCACGGGGGACGAGGCAGGCACGTGGATCACAAGGCGACTTTCTGGGGTACTTTGGGATGCGGAACAAACGGCACTCGCTTTTGCCAGAGACGCAACGCCTGCCAATAAATGCCCGCGAAGACTTGAGCTGTCATTAAGGGATAGCAGCACAGAACGCGAGCCAACTCGCGGCCGTTCAGCGGACGGCGGCGCAGAGTGAGGGTAGCATCGAAAACGTAAGCGTCGTCCGGGGCCTGCTGGGCGCGGCTCTCGATGTGGACAACCAGCGACTCGTCGGGTCGCGTCAACCGAAACGCGTAGTCGACATTCATGTCCAGGAACGGCGAGACGTGAAGTTCCTTCGTTGCACAGCAACGGAACGAAGGGCCACTCTGGGCGCGCACGTCGAGCACGTAGCAATGCTGCTCGCGCCACGGCGTGTTGGTGACCTCGGCGACGATGGACTCGACGCGCTCGTCGGAATCGAAGCAGTAGTACAGGCT
>JBGTDH010000961.1:0-2607 GCA_041748435.1 Pirellulales bacterium | reverse complement strand
TAAATCGAAGGGGGCCAGAAATTGCACGTAGATCCGCACCAGATCGAGCGACAGCCGATGCAAGCGCACCCACGGTGGGTGCCTGATGACCGAGGGATCGATTTCTACCGGGCACAGCGTCGTGTAGGGTTCGAAGACCGTCAACTCGTACTGATTAGCCAGCAGCGTAAACAGGTTCTCGGGAAAACTGGCGAACGACGCGGGAACTGCGCGCGGCCGCCGCCCGGTCAGGAGCGAGGGCATGGCATATTGCGTGTAGCCGGACATGGACGTGGCGTTGCGGTACCAGGTGCTATCCTTCGCCAGACGAGCGAAATTAGGAAACTTCTCGGCATCAAGCTGCCGCTGGGCATTGAGCAGCGCGGCCATCGAAAACTCATCGAAGACCAACATGACAACCGGCGCCGGTTTCGTTGCCGCACCGACCGCGACGGGATGCGCATCGGCGGGAAAGATCAATAGCGTGGCTGGCGGAGTGAGCAGGAAGTACGCCGGCAGGAAGATTGCGGCAAACGCAGCGTACGAGGTCAGCAGGCGTATGGCCGCGAATCGCCAATATGCCCACGTCACGATCGTCGAAGTAATCAGCGCTATTCCGATCAGCCACGTGCCCGGTAGAAAGACAGCGCGCTTCAAGGCCGGCAGCGCCACTGCAAACAACAAGGCGAACACCAGCAGCAGGCACAGACCGTAGGCCAGATGCACGCTAAACTTTCGCAATGCCCCTAGAATCAGCGCGAGGCACAGCGGCGCCAAAAGGCTTAGGCACAGGGCCACGAACACAATCTCCAGCGGCCGAGTGCGATGCACGACCAGCACCATCGGCTCGAGTGCGATCAAGTTGTAGATCGGCTGAGCGACGGCAAGATTCACCAGGGCCAGCAGGTGCAAGCCTGCGATGGCGGGCACGCGCGAATCTGCCTGACACCGTGCCCACCACGCGCGCCACGTCTCGCGCGCGGGCGTGTGTGGAGATGCGGCGGGCGCCGGCGTCGCCTGCTGGTTTACATACTCGCTCATGGACTGCGATCCTCCCCCCGAAGGATATTGAGCCCGTTCTCACGATCGATCGATTACGCCCTGAATAACCTTCGCAAACCGGCCAGCAGGCTGGCCACGCGCACCGCCTCCACCATACTGCTGATCTCTGCTCGGCCTTGCCACGCCAAGTCGAATGCCGTGCCGTGGGCCACGCTCGTGCGAACAATCGGAAGTCCCAGGGTGATGTTCACGGCCCGATGCATTCCGAGCAGTTTCAGGGCAATGTGCCCCTGGTCGTGATACATGGCCACCACGCCGTCGAACTCCCCCGCCGCCGCACGCACCATGAGTGTATCTGCCGGCAGTGGGCCCTGCACGCGAATTCCCTCTTGCTGCGCCTGCTCGACCGCGGGCAGAAGAATCGTCTGCTCCTCGTCGCCAAACAGTCCCCCTTCGCCGGCATGCGGATTGAGCGCACACACTCCAATACTGGCCCGGCCGCCCAACAGACCGGACATCACGCGATCGGCCAAATGCGTCTTGGCCACAATCGCCGCCGGCGTGAGTTGATCGAAGACGCTCCGTAGCGACGTGTGCAGCGTAACGTGGACCACGCCCAACCCGGCCCGCCCGCGGATGCGCTGGTCCTGACCGAGATAAAGCATCATGGCGAAGTCATCCACTTTGCACAGTTCGGCCAGCAGCTCCGTGTGACCAGGGTAATGGTGGCCTGCCAGGTGTAACGCCACTTTGTGCAGCGGCGCGGTGCAAAGAGCATCGATCTGTCCCGTCAGAGCCCAGCCCGCCGCTGTGACAAGGGCTTGATAGGCCGCCTCGCCGGCGCGGGCGTCAATTGTGGCCGGGGGCACGCTCAACACTTCGTCCGAGACGCAGCGGACTACCGGGATGGCATCCACCGTGGGAATTGCTTGCTCCGGCGAGGCAATCTCCACCACGGTCGCCTCGCCGCCCAATAACCTCACAGCTCTCTCGATCACCGCGGGATGACCGACCACCACAGGCCGGCAATACGCCAAGAGCCGCGGCCAAGCGCCGACAATAACCTCCGGACCGATGCCGGCAGGATCCCCCATCGTGATTGCGACCAACGGCAAGCTCATCACCAAATTGTAATCGTACCGTCGCGGGGCAGGGCAGGGGGGCAATCGCGAACCGTCATTGCGTACTGCCGCCCCTCTCATTACGCTACGGCTTCCCAAGTCTGACACCCGACGCCACCCGCTGTAGACCATGTCCGATCTGCAAGTCCTTTCGCTGGCCGCGCTCTCCATCGGTGTGGTTCATACGTTGATGGGCCCGGACCATTATCTCCCCTTCGTGGCCATGTCCCGCGTGGGCGATTGGTCCTTGCGAAAGACGATCGTCATCACCGTGTTGTGCGGCATTGGTCACGTGTTGGGATCGGTGGTGCTGGGCTGCGTCGGCATCGCCTTCGGGGTGGCGGTGCTCAAGCTGGAGCCGATCGAGGAGATCCGCGGCGATCTGGCGGGCTGGCTCTTGCTCACTTTCGGACTGTTGTACTTTGCCTGGGGGCTGGCCCGCGCGATCCGAAATCAGCCGCATCTGCATGTGCATACGGATGGCACGATTCATTCGCATGATCAG
>JBGTDH010000960.1:0-1615 GCA_041748435.1 Pirellulales bacterium | reverse complement strand
TAGCCATGCTGCTTGAAGAACACGACCGCGCCGTCGTCGCGGTGCAGCCAGATCTTGTTCAGCCACTGCTCGCCGCCGCGCGTGTCGGCATAGCTGGCCCGCACGGTCTTGCTCTCCGGCGGGCCCAGCGATCGGACGATCGATTCGTCCAGCACGGCCTGGGCGCCGTCCAGATAGCGCTGCATTTGCACCATCGACGTGCCGAGCGCCTCGCCTACGTTGTCGAACTCGTGGGAGCGACCATCGGCCGGCAAGCGCTCGGCCAGCTTGAGATCGGTGCCGAACAGATCGTTGAGCGTGTTCTCGTACTCGCGGCGATTCAACCGCCGCAGCACCGTCTGTTTTTGCGCGGCATGGGCGACGGTCAATTGGCCGGCCAGGGACCTGATAAACGCTTCGTGCTGAACCTTGGGAGGCGACTCCGCAGCCGGGGGCGGCATCTCGCCCGTTTGCACGCGGTCGAAGATTCGTTCCCATTTGGCAAACAGTCCGGGATCGCTCAAGTCCGGTCCGAGCCGTTCCAGATCCAGCCCACCTTCCTTCGCACCCTTGGAATGGCACTCGAAGCAATGTTGCTTTAGAAAAGGCGATACGTCCCGCACTTCAGCGGCCCGAAGCGGCAAGACCCGGCATGCGAGGCCAAAGCACAGTATTCCCAAGACAAGGCGGCGGTGGCGGTCGTGGGGGCTGAGCATAGAGTTCCATCCTACACGCGGATCGACGCAGGGAAAATGACGCGGATCACACAGGGCATGCAATCGGCGGCGGCGGTGGCTAAGATCGGGGGGCACGTGTGCCCGCCCATTGCCTTGAGGAGTCTCCATGCACCGCCGCGAATTCTTCTCCTGGTCTTCCCACGGCATCGCCGGTGCGGCCCTGGCTTCCCTCTTACAGCGGGACGACGCGCGGGCCGACGTTGTGCCGGGACAGGCCGACGATCCACCACCGCACATGCCCGCCAAGGTCAAACGGGCGATTCATATCTGCGCCTGCGGAGGTGTCAGCCAGGTAGATTCGTTCGATTACAAACCGGAATTGGAGCGGCTGCACGGCAAGACTTTGCAAAGCGAAGAACGCCCCGACGTATTCTTCGGCAAGATCGGACTGTTGCGCAAGAGCGATTGGGCCTTCCAGCAGCGCGGCCAAAGCGGCCTGTGGGTCTCCGATTTGTTTCCGCATCTGGCGGGCGTGGCCGATGAGCTCACCGTGATCAACTCCATGTTCGCGGAGACCTCGAATCACACGCCGGCCACGTTTCAAGAGAACACGGGCTTCCGGCTGAACGGGTTTCCGGTGCTTGGCTCGTGGCTGTCTTACGGCATGGGCTGCGAGACGGACGACTTGCCCGCCTTCGTGGTGATTCCGGATCCGCGCGGCGTGCCGGCCGGCGGCTCAATTAATTGGACCAACGGCTTCTTGCCCGCGCAGCATCAGGGCGTGGTGATTCGCAGTCAGGGCACGCCGATCGATGACCTGTTTCCCGCCACGCCCCGCGCGGCCGCGACCGAGGATGCCAGCCGTCGCATGCTGGAGCAACTCAATCGCCGGCACCTGGAAGCCCGCGGCGTGAACGACGATCTGGCCGCGCGCATCCGCAGCTACCAGCTTGCCGCCA
>JBGTDH010000959.1:0-3540 GCA_041748435.1 Pirellulales bacterium | reverse complement strand
GGCAATCGGCGCTTTGTGTTGGTCAATCGCCGCCGTCGGGCGATCGTTGCCGCGCATGCCGCTCAGCAGTGCCAGGCTCACGATCAACACTCCGCACAGACCCAAGGCAATCGCCAACGGCGGCCAAGGACTCGTCGTCTTCCGCGGCGATCGTGGGCGTCGCGCCACGATTGGAATCGGTTGGATCACTTGGATCGCGACGGCCGGCACCGGCGTCATCGTGTTGCACAGCGGACAAGGCACGGCTTGGCCGGCCCAACTCTCGTGGGCCTCAATCCGGCGCTGGCATCCGGGGCAGATCACGGGAATAGGCATGGGTCACGCTCACGGCGCCAGGCGCGTCTTCCAAGCGGCGACCTGCTCGTCAACGCACTGCGGGCCGGTCGATCCAAAGCTGACGAATGCTGCCACGGCGCGCTCCACCCCCAGCGCCTGATACACGCTCTTGTCCAGATCGGCGTGGGCCGCCTGATACTCGCTCAGCGGCATGTCGGACAGCCGGCAGCCGCGATCGAGCGCCTTGCGCACCAGCTTGCCAACCAGCTCGTGCGCGGTGCGTTGGGGAATTCCGCGGACGATCAGATACTCCATAAAGGTCGTGGCGTCGAGGTGCCCACGATCCAAGCGCTCCGCGATGGCGGTGCGATTGAGCTCCGCCCCGGCCACCAGCGGCGCGGCCAATTCCAGACACGCGGCCACGGTGTCGAAGGCATCGAACACCTGCGGCTTGTCTTCTTGCAGATCGCGGTTGTACGCCAAGGGCAAGCCCTTCACCAGTGTGAGCAGGCTCATTAAGCGGCCAATCACGCGGGCACTCTTGCCGCGCACCAGCTCCAGCACATCGGGGTTCACCTTCTGCGGCATGATGGAAGAGCCCGTGCAGAACGCCTGCGGCAGCTTGATGAAGTTGAACTCGCTCGTGGCCCACAGGACCCACTCGTCGGCCCAGGTGCTCAGATGCTCGGCAATCACCGTGAGCACGAAGGCAAACTCCAGCACGAAATCACGATCACTCGAAATATCCAGGCTGTTAGCGGCCACCGTCTCGAAGCCCAGCCGCCTCGCGACATCGTGCCGATCGATGGGAAGGCTCGTCCCCGCCAACGCCGCGGCGCCCAGACTGAGCGCGTTGGCGCGGCGGCGGCAGTCGGCCAGCCTGTCGCGATCGCGCTGGAGCTTCTCGCAGTAAGCCAGCCAATAATGCGGAGCGAGCAGCGGCTGGGCACGTTGCAAGTGCGTGTAGCCGGGAAGAATGACATCGCGGTCGCGATCGCAGCGGCCGACGAAGGCGCGCTGCAGATCGACCAGCAAGCCGTCGATCTGGTCGATGGCCTCTCGCGTCCAGAGCCGCAGATCAGTCGAAACCTGATCGTTGCGGCTGCGCCCCGTGTGCAGCTTGCGACCCACATCGCCGGTGCGCTGGATGAGCGCCCGTTCGATGTGCATGTGAATGTCTTCCCACTCCGTGCGGAACTCGAACGCTCCGGCTTCGATCTCGGCCTTGATCTCTGTTAGCCCTTGCTCGATTTGTCGGCACTCCGCGTCGGAGATCAAACTTACGTGGGCCAGCATCTGGGCATGCGCGATCGATCCCCTAATATCGTGCGCGTAGAGTCGGCGATCGAAGCTCACGCTCTCCGTGAACTGCTCCACGCGGCGATCGGTCGCAGAATCGAACACGCCGCCCCAAGGCTTGGAAGGCGGGCTGGGGTTGGATGCCATTGATGAGTGGTTGGGGTATAGTCAGTGGTCCGTTGTCCGTTGTCCGTTGTCAGTCAATTAACTTACCGTTAAACCGCCCGATCGACCACTAACCACTATGCTCCAGCGCCGCTCTCTCGGCTGGCCCATCACGCTGGGCGTGGTGATGATCGTGCTGCTGGTGGTGCTGACCGTGGGCTGGGTCGTCGTCACCGGCTCCAACGGGCTGTGGGCCATTCTGGCGGTCGGCACCACGCTCCTGGGGTTGGTGCTGGCGGGCGTGATCATGTACCTGCTGCTCACCATCAAGGAGATTCGGCTCAACCAGCGGCAGTCCAACTTCATGGACAGCGTCACGCACGAGCTGAAATCGCCCATCGCCTCGCTCAAGCTTTATCTGCAAACGCTCACGCGCCGTCAGGTAAGCGAGCAGGAGCAGGCAGACTTTCACCGCTTTATGCTGGAAGACCTGGATCGGCTCGATCGGCTGATCAATCACATGCTCGATGCCGCAAGGCTGGATCAGAAGCCCGTTGAAGGCGATTTGCAAGACGTGGAGCTGTCGGCCCTGCTGGCCAAAGTGGCGGAGTCTGTGTGCCTGGAGCATCGCGTGCCCCCGGACACGGTCCAATTAGATGCCTGTCCCGCGGTCGTGCGCGGGCGGGCCTTGGATGTCGAGATTCTGCTGCGCAACCTGATCGATAACGCGGTGAAATACTCGGGCGATCAGCCGGCGGTGGAAGTGGCCTGCCAGACGCTGGACGACGATCGCGTCTTGGTGCGCGTCAGCGACAACGGCCCCGGTATTCCCATCGGCCTGCGACGCAAGATCTTCGGCCGCTTTGTACGGCTGGGCAACGAGTTGGAGCGATCACGGCAAGGCACCGGCCTGGGGTTGTTCATCGTCCGCAATGTGGTGCGTCGCATGCGGGGCACCGTGACCGTCCGGGCTCGCGGCACGCAGTCGGGGACTGTGTTCGAGGTCGTTTTGCCCGGCAAGGTGCTGCTCCCCCAGGAAACGACCGCATGAGTACGCGCAGGCCCGCCATTCCCGAGGGAGACTGGCATATCCTGGTGGTCGAAGACGAACGGCATCTGGCCATCGGCATCCAGTACAACTTCGAGGCCGAAGGCTACCAGGTTACGACCGTGGGGGACGGCCCCAGTGCCCTGAAGCTGTTCGAGGAGCAGCCGCAGGAGTTCGATCTCGTGATCCTGGATCTAATGCTTCCCGGCATGAGCGGTTACGCGGTTTGCGAGGCCCTCCGCGAGGCCGGCAACGATGTGCCCATCTTAATGCTCTCTGCCCGCACCCTCAGCGAGGACCGCATCCGGGGGTTCGACGCCGGCACGGACCAATATATGGAGAAGCCGTTCGACCTGGACGAGCTGCTCAACCGGGTGCATCACATGCTTGGCCGTCGGGGTCGCAAACCGCCCGCGGCTGCCAATCATCCAGGCGTCGGCGTGGAATTCGGTCAAGCTCGCGTCAATTTCGAGACTTTCGAGGCCGTGGTAGCCGGGCAGCCGGTGCGGCTTACGAATTTGGAGATGAAACTGCTGCGCTATTTTGTGGAAAACGAAGGCAAGGTCGTCGATCGCGGCCAGTTGCTGGAGAACGTCTGGGGGCATACCTCGACCCCCACGACGCGGACGGTAGACAACTTCGTTCTGCGGCTGCGGAAGTACTTCGAGGTCGATCCCGCCGAGCCGCGGCATTTCCTCAGCGTGCGGGGGGCTGGCTACCGCTTTGTGGCCGCCGGCAACGTCGATCCAGCTTGACTTGGTGCCAAAGCACGCTGGCTCACGCTCCTCTGCCGAGATGGAACCCTGTCGAAA
>JBGTDH010000958.1:0-14161 GCA_041748435.1 Pirellulales bacterium | reverse complement strand
TTGGCAAACGTGGCTACCAATCCCACTCGGAGTGTTTGCGGTTCAGCGGCGGACAGGCCCGCCAGGGCGTCAAGTCTTGCTCCCGCCCCAGCAGCCGGACAGAAGTGCTCGGTATCAATCGCGTTGGGAATGACCTCAACGGAAAACCGCGGCAGGATCTTTCTCGCGTCGTCTGCCACGGACTGCGAAACGGCAATGGCGGTGGCCGCGCGGCAACGCGCATAGCGAAGCAAAGGGGAGACGATTCGCCGCGAACTGCAATAGTCGTGCAGATGACCGACGACGGGCACCTTCCGCCCTGTAGCGAGACTGGCTAACAAATGCGTCTTTAAGCCATTGGAGTGGATCACCGAGGGCTGCAATTCATGGATCGCCGATCGAATCCGGTCCGCATACCTCCGAACAGCAGGCAAGCTCGCCGCCATGCGTCGCGCCAAGGCACACCATCCCAATCGTCCACTCGCAACAATGCCACTGTCACCTAGTTCGGCGAGCTCCGTTGGCATCGGCAACAGCCTCGTAATGACACCCAGTCCTCGTGCGCGTTCGATCAACGGCCCTTCCGTGCAAACGAGCAAATGCAATTCAATCCCCGGGTCGGCCTGCTTAACTGCAGCCAACATGGACAACAATGCTTGTTCGGCGCCTCCCACGGCTCCAACAGGGTTCAGGCACAAAACCCTCATGCGGAGCCACTTTGTCTTCCTCGGATCATGCGAGTAGCCGCTCGTAGGCGGCTGCGATTGTTCGTGCGTGACTGCTCCAGGAGTATCGTTGAGCCTGCCCTATTCTTACTGCCAGCTCAGGCGGTTGCCTCTTTCCTTGAAGCAGTTGCAGCACCGCCTCGGTCCAATTCCGCACATCGGCAACCGGACAATACACGACGGCCTCACCTCCCACTTCGCGCAACACCGGAAGATCGCTTGCGACGACAATGCCGCCGCACGCCAGCGCTTCAATGACCGGCAGTCCGAATCCTTCCGCTTCACTGGTTTGCAGCACCAGCCGTGCGCGGCGATACAGTGCGGCAATGGCTTGCCGTGTGAGGCCCTTGAGTTGTTCGACCGCCACCGAAATCCCCAGCCGTTCCATTTGCTCGCGTTGAGTGGACGTCCACTCCCCCCCCACCTGCACCAACCGCAGTTGGCGAACCTCCGCACGCACGGCAGCAAAGACTTCCAGCAAAACATCCATGCGTTTGCGGGGAATGCAGCTTCCTACGTGCAGGAGGAAAGGGCCCGCCGGCAATTGGCCAACGAGGTCCGTCGAGAGATCTTCGTTTCTGGCGGCAGTAAACTCCGGCGCGATGCCATAAGGAGCATGTACCAGTCGCTCGGGATCCAACAGGCCGTATCGCTCGATCTGCCGCCGCACTTCCAGCGTGCTATGAAAGACGACCGCAGCTTGTTGCAATCCGGTCAAGACACGCCTCATCATGGCGCGGAACCATCGCGGCCGCCGCTGGCAGTCGCTCTCCAGCAAACAGCGGAACGCATCCAGATCGTGGCAGTAAACCCCCGTCCGTTCACGCGGCAACGAATGCACGAGGTGCGCATAGCTGTGGTCGCACACGTGAAATACGGCATATTCCGACAAATGGCGGCGCAGAAACCGAGGATAACAACCCCAGCGGTTGAGGAACCTGTCGGCGTTGAACGCGACGTGCTTGCGTCCGAGCCAGGGCACCCGCCCCGCCGGGCGGCAAAAGGTCGGCCACAGCCGCTCAGCTACAAGATCGTTGCTATCCCCTTTCCAATGAGCCAGAAGCATCTCGGCACAAAGATCCATGCTGTGCCACCCTTCCTCAGGATACACCCCCACAATCCCACAAACGGGCGCCGACTTGGAACAGGCAGTCAGATTCTGTCGCATCCCCAGTACCACGCCAAGCCCAACCACTCGTGTGCCGCCAGGTGCGAATCGCAGGCCGCCTCCAGATGCGGCAGAAAGCCCTTCCAGCCGGGAAACTCGGTTGCGCGCGGTCGGCATCCCGCGGGGACCACCTCGACTCCTTGCCGCCGCAGGCAGGCTGCCGCTCTCAACATATGCCAGGCATCGGTGACCAGCACCACGCGGTGGATCCCACGGGAAGCCAGCAGTTTCTGAACCTCGACCGCGTTCTCATGGGTTGTCCGCGACTGATTCTCGACGACCAAATCCGACGGCTTGACCCCTTGAGCCAGCAACCAGGTCTGCATCAAATCGGCGCACGGCGACCCTTTGATCCGGGGATCGGGCTTTCCGCCGCACAGAAAGACCGGGCACGATCCTCCATTCCGATAGAGCTCGATTGCAGCCTGAGCGCGATACATGCTGGGCGCATCCAAGGCAGCCGATCGCCGCACTTTGTCCGCCTGCAACGTGCCGCCGCCAAACACGACGATCGCCTGGGCGTCGGTCGGCCGTTGGTCGAGGGGCGGATACCACCATTCCAAGCTTCCGCTGGCCACATAGGCCACGGCGGGCAGACAAACGAGCAGCCACAGGACGTAAGCCGTCGTCAGGCAGGCGATTGCCTTGCTGCGATCGCGGGTGCGCCAAATCCACACTAGCGACAGGCCCATCGCCAGGTGCAGGAGCACAAACGGCTGCAGGAAGTAGTTCAACAAGGAATACAAGGAATACACGGATCGGCTCGCGGAGCAGACACAATTCTACGGATTGCGGAGAACGAACCAGACCTGGCTGCCTAATCCAGGCGGAAGCCAGGTGAGCGGCGAACTGATCGTCTGCTCGATGGCAAACCGATTTCCGAGAGCAGCGCGCAGCACCCCCCAGTTGAATCCCTTGTGACAGTATCCGCCAGTCTCATTCGCAGCCGGATGAACCGGCCGGACAATGTGCTGACTGCTGCCGGCCAGCACTGAGCGCGCGTACTCACGCCAGGTATAAGGCGCTATTCCCGGATAATCTCCGATCCCCCGCCAACCGGCCACCCGCCGCACGATTTGCTTCACGACCAGAGCGGGCCCCGTCTCCACCGGGACACTCACCAGGATCGTTCCGCCGGGTTTTACCAGCCACGACCACTGATCGAACAGCGGGTCCCAATCGATCACGTGCTCAAGAACTTCCATGCACACCAGACCGTCGAATGCGTGAGTATGGTCCACTCGGTTGAGGGCATTCGTGCGGACGAACGACAGCCGCGAGTCACCCCCAAATCGCGTACGACAGTCGTTCACTTGACCATCATCAATCTCCGCCCCAACCGCCGCCGCTGGGGCGAACGATTTCTCGATCAGAATAGCCAGGAACGTGCCATCGCCACAGCCGTAATCCAGCATCCGCTGACCGGCAAACCGGGCCGCCAGCCCCACGCCGACTTCAAACCGGCTCCGGTGGCTCCACGAGATCAGCCGCGATCGGCTATGGAGCTGCTTCTTCGCGTAGTGCCCATCTTTAATGTTGTCAGTGGCCGACATGAGGAGCTATAGCAACTACGCGCACATGTACAGAATTCACGACACAACGGCACGGCAACTAGCCACGCACATGGCTGGAGCCCGTCATAAAGTGGGATTTTACTTATTCAGAAGGGCGAATTGTGGGATTGCTTGGCAAGTAGGATTCAATCAGGTCACATGCGCGTTCGAGTCCCTGCTCTCCATTCATTGCCTGAGCCATTACGCCAGTCCTCACCCGCTGATCCGGAGTTTCAGTCGCTGCCCGAATCATTTGAGAAAGCCGACTCGCCGTTAAGTGTTTAAGTTCGCATGGGCGAGCGATCAACCCCTGTCTGTAGGCCCGCGCGGCAATGAACTTCTGCTCGCCGAAGGCGGGGACGCAGACTGATGGTGTGCCGCTGATGATCGCCTCCGAAAGCGTGCCGATCCCGCAGGCATGAACAACGCAGGCTACGCGCGGAAACAAACTGCGAAAGGGTAGGGACTTAGCAATCATCACACTTGGTGAAGCCAGTGATCCAGGGATAGTTGACCAACTCGAGACAAGAATTGCCCGGCAACCCAGAATTTCGATTGCGCGCTGCACGACATCGGTCCAAAACCGCTGATCAAGAATCGGCGTCGAACTGAATCCGATGCACACGGGAGGCTTCCCGGAGTCGAGAAAAGCACGAACATCAGCCCCCAAATCCATCCCAGACGACGGATTCTCAAGCGGATAGCCCGTGAGGTGCCAGTTGGCTGGCCAGTCGGTTGGAGCCGGAAACGCCGCGCGACTCGCTGCTATTATCCGCGGAAAGCGGGCCTGAAACACAGCAGCCGACTCCTTCAACGGATCCAGTTTGAGCACGTGCTTACGGAACTCGTTGCTCCAAGTCTTAAATGGCCGCCATTGGATCCGCTGCCAGACTTCATGAGTCACCCGATTCACGATCGCCGGTTTATGCAACAAGTGCCACCACAAAGGTCCCACATAAGTTGCGTAGGATCGCGATGGCAAGTTCGGCGTTGTGTGAAATGCAATCCACGGACGCTTGTATTTCTCAGCAAGATGCACCGCTGCCATAGAACCGTGAGAGCCGACGATCACGTCCGACCATTGAAAGCTATCCTTGTGCTGCATGATCGACTCAAAACTCGGCAGGCCACGTCCCCGCGACACTCGCCACAGATACTTGCCGATCCTGAAGGGGTTTGTTCCCGGAGCACGCGTAACGCCGTCCCTGAACACCAACTGCGGATCGACCGCTCTGTCAGACCGAAACTCCAGTCCGCGTGAAACGACCTGTTCTTGCATCGCGTCGTTCGCTATGACGCGCACTTCATGTCCACGCATTCGCAATGCCGCGCCGACGTACACCATCGGCAACACATCTCCCAGCGATCCACCAGTAAATAGCAGAATCCGCGACATGCTACTCTCCGCAGAGACACGCGATCCTTCCGGTCTTTGACACCCCACCCTTTGGACTCCGTAGGGACTCCGTAGGTTAGACCTGGGCCTGATACCACGCGTACAATTCACGCAGTTGTGCATCAATCCTCGGGCAAACGATATCGCCGAGCAACGTCCGGTCAATCGTATCGGCAGCATTTATAGGTTCGACAAGTACGTTGTGCTTGAACACATCGCCTACACATTTAAGGAGATCATATTTCGAGAGAGGGGGTGACGCGAGTTGAACAATGCTTTGCGATGATGACCAGCTTCCTGAAATAAAGGCTGCGGCGCGCTTTGACCATTCGAGCGTAGTAATTCCGTTCCAGCGATGATTGACAAACCCCTTAACAGGTCCACATTGCCGCAAGAACCATTCGAGCAGCCCGACTGCGGAAGTACGTTCGGGGCCTATGATAGAAACGCGGAAAACGTAGCAACGGCCAACCTTTGCCGCAGCTTCACCGATCGCCTTCGATAAGCCGTAATCGTCGTCCGCATCCCGCTCATCCGATGTAGAATAGCTTCCCCGCGATCCAGAGAACACGCAATCCGTGCTCGCATGGAGCAATTGTTGATGAGAAGAGATCCTTGTCGCGAGGTGTATAGGAAGCTGCGCGTTCAGTCGAAAGAGATCACGCGGATCATTGCTCTTTTGCTTGATTCGTCCGATTGCGTTAATAATCCACTCCGCACCCGACTCGCGCACTTCTTCCACGAGCGGATCCCGGGGACTTCCGGTATAACGCCGTTCGGATACCAATGGATCGAAGCCGGTGTCGCGAAAGTGCCGCTCGACGACATGCCCCAACATTCCACGATGACCAAGGACAAACACTCGCGTCATTTACTTGACCTGCCTAAACCGGCTCGCTCGGCAACAATATGGTGTCTAAGTATAGTAGTCGACTTGACCCATCCTGCGAAGTAGCCGTCCAATCTCTTCGGTGCTTTCCAGCCGTACGGTGTTCTCGGACGTGTATTCCACACCCAGCTGTTGAGTAGTCCGCGACTGTGGAATCCGGTACTCAGGGTGAATCACATAGTACTCGGGATACTCTGCAACGCGTTGCATTTCATACTCGTTTACAAGTATCTCATGCAATTTTTCACCCGCTCGGATTCCGATAGTCTGCATAGGATGGTCAATACCATTGGGGCTCGACTCAGCCGCAATCGCGCGCGCCAAGGAAAGGACTGTAGCGGCGGGTGATTTGCGGACGAAGATTTCACCGCCAAGAGCGTTCGTCATGGCATGGAGGACCAGATCAACAGACTGGTCAAGGGTCATAAGAAACCGCGTCATTTGTGGAACGGTGATCGTGAGCGGATCACCCTGCTTGATCTGTTGCTGAAACAAAGGGATGACTGAGCCGCGGCTTCCCATTACGTTGCCGTAGCGAACGCAACAGAAAACTGTGGTTGTCGTTTTGTTGTTCTGCGAGCATACGATCTTCTCCATCATCGCTTTGCTGATGCCCATGGCATTCACTGGTTTAACGGCCTTATCGGTGCTTAGCACGACGACGGCTGTAACGCCCGCGGCCGTCGCGGCCGAGCACACATTCGCAGAGCCAAGAACATTGGTCTTGACGGCTTCGTACGGATACAGTTCGCACGACGGAACTTGCTTTAGAGCGGCTGCGTGAAAGACGAAATCCACTCCCTGCATAGCCTCAAGCACGCGTGTCGGGTCACGTATATCGCCGATCATGTATGTGAAATCGGGAAAATGGCGTGACATCTCATATTGCTTCTTCTCGTCCCGACTAAAAATGCGGATTTCCTTCGGCTTCCATTGCGTAAGGTGCGCTGCAACTCGGTTTCCAAATGATCCTGTACCCCCTGTTATCAGAACCGTCGAGTCTTTTAACCGTGCAATAGTCACGTGTCCTCCTTCATTTGGGCAGAGCCGAGTGCATATATTTGGATCAGCCGAAAAGCCTCTTCCCAACGTCTCGAACCCGTCTCGCGACCGACGGCGGAACCAATTCGCTCACGTGCTGATATGTACGCATCAATGTCAGGAACAACTGACCGCTGTGGGCGAGTCGGAGCATACGACGGTCCGACGTGGCGGGTGATCGAGCAAGCATGATCGCGAACGTTGATCCCTTAAGTTTATAGGCACGGAACATCGTCTTCTGTGCCTTTAGTTCCCGGACGATCGCGGCAAGTCCCCCATGAATGATCGGAGCATCATGAAAATAGATGACTGCATCAGGCGCACAGACGGCGGAAACGAACGAATAGTCGCGAATGACGGCTTCGTCCGTATGCTCGCCATCGATGAAGCAGACGTCCGGAGGTGACACAATGTGCCTGCGGTCGATCTCGGTCGCGTCGGCATCAAAGCAATGCACTTTGTTAAGCTGACTTGGGTCCAATCGCGAGAGGTTCTTCATCATCGCGTCTTGCGTGTTGCATGGCGCTCATCAGGATGGCGCTCCATTTTCAAGTCGTCTGGAAGTAGCCAATAGCGCGGGTTGGTGCGCTTATCGATCGAATAGACTAGCCGACACTTCGGATCCATATAATACTGCTGAAGACTTCCGCCGACAAACGAGCCAATTTCCAAGTAGGTGTAATCGGGCTTAGCTCGCCGGACCGCTCGTTGAACTGTCAGCCAAGACAGCCGGTCCCCCTCGCTTGAGATCGTTGGAATTCCACTGAACAGACTCATGTCGAGGCGTTCGATCGATTCTTCGAAGTGGTTCACGAAGACTGTCCTTTGAGCAGATGTCGGAAAAGCATTCAGTTCGGATGAAGCGGACCACGACGTCATACGCTAACGCGGTTTGCAGATACTTCTATCCGAGCCGGGAGCTAAGAAAATATTTCTGGTGGAGGGCCCGAGAGCGTTCGATTCCATGTTGGATCGCAACACGTTGCGGAGCCGATCGGCGAGCAAGTCATAGCTAAAATGGGTTCGCGCCAAGGCGATGCACTCCAGGTGGTACGCAAAGTCGCTTCTTAGTGCGAGAACGTTCACTATGCGCTCGGCGAGCTTCGCCGGATAGCCCGGATCCGTTTCGCCGACGAAGTCGACGAGCATCTCCGGCAGCAGGATCCGGGCGGCTTCGCCGACGCGGCTCGCCAGGACGAACCTCCCCGCCGCCAAGTACAGCGGGAGCTTTCCGGTCGTTCGCACCTGGCCGATAATGTCATTGGTTTGCGTCGAGAGGCAAATGTCCATCGTTCGCAGGCGCTCGGGCAACTCGGCATAATGCACACGGCCAGGAAAGTCGACCTGTTCTAAGATTCCGTAATCCCGGCAGCGTTGCTTGAGTATCGGAACGCCTGTGCCGTCGCCGATCAGCACGCCGCGTACCGGACGCGGCAGCCGGTCCTTGAGCAGGCGAATCAACTCGACCAACTCCCAGCCGTAGCACGTTTGCCGCGCCGCGACCCAGATGGGACTGCCGATCAAGCCGATCACCAGGGGCTCGTCCGGCCCCTTGGGCGGATTCAAGGGCGCTGCGAATTGGTCGACATCCACGCCATCGGGAATAAACGCGGTCCGAATCCCCCGTTCTTCCAGAAGCTCCTGGTGATAGCTCCCGCGCACGACGACACAGCAGGCCTGTTGCAGGGCGTACTTTTCCAGAGCTTCTGTGGCCCACATGGACAAGCCACGGCGCCCCAGAGCACGGCCCAAGGGAACAATCGCATCGCCGGTATCCACCACGAATGGCGTTCGCGTCGCGTGATGATACGCGCCGGCGGCACTCACGCCCGCGAGGGACATGTCCAGAACATAGCACAGGTCGGGTCGAAACCGCGACAACTGCCGCAGCGTCGACAACGTGCTCGTGACCCGTCCGCCCTCTCGATACACAATTTCGAAAACAAAGTCGGCCGCCAGGTGGGTTGCAAAGGCCCGCGCGCGTTCGCCCATCGCGCTCTCGGGCTCGCCATTGACAAGAAACGCAATGCGAGGAAGTGCGGAAACATCGCTGCCGGTGTGTTGTTCAGGCACCCTTGAAAGCATGCTACTCGACATCTGCCAGGATCTGCTCATAGACCTGGAGCGTCCGCATCGCAACTTCGTCCCAGGTCTTGTTTAACATAGACTCGCGTGCCGAGTCGCCCAATCGTTGCCGCAGCTCCGGCTCGTCGATCAGCCGGCGGAGATGACGGGCAAGACTCTGTTCGTCCCATGCGCCATCGAGAATCAATCCATTTTGCTCGTGCTGAATCAGCTCGGTTGCCCCCGCCATCGGACTGCTGATGACTGCCAGGCCCGACGCCATCGCCTCGGTCAGCACCATTCCGAAGGTGTCGTAAATGGTCGGGAACAGAAACGCGTCGGCGGCCGCGTAGTAGCGTTCGATCGCATCCGTTGGCGGAACCAACACGATTCGCTGGGCGACGTTGTGACGAGGCGCATCTTCGAGCACCTGCTGCTGGGATGTGCGCGTCACGACCAGAAGCTTGACGTCCGGCACGAGTGCTAGTCCGCTCACCAACGGCGGGCCGGCTTTCTGCCAGTCCCCCACGTATAAAGCCACGAAGTCACGTTCGCTCAACCCCAACTCGCTCCGCACGGGCGTCCGCCAACGGCACGCGTTCGATGGATGGAACCTTGAAATATCCACTCCGTGATGAATTACACTGACGCCCCCCGATAGGCCGTAATGATGCGCCAGATCGTCGCGGACGCGGGCCGAAACGGCGATAAACCGCTTTCGCGAGCTCGAGTGAAACGTCAGCCGCTCCAACCGTGTCACGATCGATCGAAACACACGCTTCCGCCAGGATTGCCTGTCGGCAGATTGGTCCACTGCGGCGAACCAAGCCGCGTTGCAGATGTGCGCAGTGACAACGTTTTGTCGCAATCCGCAGAATCCCTGCGCATGGACAATGTCGAACGCGCCGCGAACCGCAAGCGTTGCGGGGATCATGAAGGACAGAATCGTCGTCAGTGCGTTGGAGCGCCAGGCTGGGACATGGTGGCACGTTACTCCCTCCCAGGCCCCTTCCTCGAACGTGTTCGCGAAAACATGCACGTCGTGATCGTGCCGCAGGCGATCGGCAAGCTCCATTACATACCGGCCGTGGCCAAACGACCGCTGATAGTCGTGTACCAAAAATGCGATCTTCAACCGCCGACCGACTGCGCTAGAGCGACGTTCCATATCCGAGCGATTCCAAGAGGTCGGCTGCGATAGATTCAGCCTCAAGAAGGTGCGCCGAGGACTGACGCCGCCCCCCAATGCCGATGGAATCTTTCTTCGCTCTTCGCAATGCCCTTAGCAAGCCCCTGTTCACTCCCACTCCTAGAAAGTCGACGAGTCGCGAGGCACTCTCCGCAGGCGACGATACCGTTTCCTCATAGCGAAGCTCGATGTATCTTTTGTCGCCCAATTCTTTACCCATCTTGATCACTCGCGCGACCATTTCCTTCCACATCCAGATATAGCGGCCATAGACCGAACAGGCGACAAACGCGCGCTCTGAACCCTGCTCGACCCACCACGGGATGCAATGGCTTCCACACATCCGCCACACGCCGATCTCGGAACTCTTGCGCTCGGCCAAACTTACGGTGCTGAGAACGGCGTCGGATAGCGCCTCCGGATAGGTGCGTTCCAACGAATCCGCATTGTCTCTGCCGTCCCGTATGATATGAATAAACCTCGAATTCTGGAAGTGAGCGGCCACTTGTTCGACCGCGAAACAGAGAAATGGTTCCTTATAGCAAAAAATGGCGCCGTCGAGCGACAACGGACGTAGCACGTTTGTAATGGATCGCTTTCCCTGCAGGACTTGGAGTAACCGGTCCGATTGACGCAACCGTCGTCGCCAAAAGGCTTGCCAGAAGATGTCGCGCATGAGAAGCAGATAATGCCGATGGTCGCCGTGTGCCCCGGAGTTTCCAATCAAATGCATTAAGCGGGGTGGAGCAATGGCCCCCACAAATTCTTCAATGCAGTCGATGGTCGAGAGGCATTCCGACAGGAATGTCGTTCCTGAGCGAGGGCAGCCCAGAATGAACAGCGGCCCGTGATTATCAAGTAGATGAGGGCTGTCCTCGGTTGCTAGTATGTCGTGCATGTTCCTCTGCTTACGCTTCCGTCCGTACCTGCCAGCGCTTGCAGGATGGCGGATCATTTGTCACCGGGAAGAGGCGCGGCACCGTCTTCC
This sequence comes from Pirellulales bacterium, assembly GCA_041748435.1. GTDB lineage: Bacteria > Planctomycetota > Planctomycetia > Pirellulales > JBGTDH01 > JBGTDH01. The sequence continues at coordinate 3,169 of JBGTDH010000958.1, read as the reverse complement.
AAGAGCGCCTGGATCGTCCGCTGCATCGAGAAGTTCCGCACATAACACGCGCGGCCGTGCTGCCCCACCGCCGCGCGACGCTCGTCGTCGTCAAGCATTTCCATTGCAAGTTTTACGAGTGTGCCCGTGTCTCCGACAGGGACAATCGGAGCGATGGAATCCGTCTTCCAAATTGATTCCGTGGCCCAACCCAGTGTGGTGAGCGTGGCGACCCCGTGCGCCAGTCCTGCCATCAAGGATGTTCGTCGCGTCGTCGCGCCATCAGGGAATGGTTGAATCAAAAGGTCGCAGGCACGCAATGTTGCCGACAGCTCAATTGAGGTCTGCTCGCCCGTAGCAACTACCCGCGGGGCCCAATCGCTGCGACCCTCGACAAGAGTCTCGCGATAGGCGTCGCTGCTACGACCAATCAGCAGGATCGAAAAGTCATTTCGCGCGTTCAACAGTTCGCGCAGCGCAGGCGTCAACAGGTCCGTAATCCCCGGCGAGTAGGTGCCAAAGTGCCCAATGACATGCCCCCCTCGGCCGTTGACGATTTCCGCTCGACGGACCGCGGCCGTGGTGACGTCCGCTTCGGGGTGAATATTGGAAGGAATCGGCGTCCACGCCACCTTGATCCGCCGGAGCGCCCATCGTTCCAGCAGCGGCACCCAGGCGAGCGTCGATGTGTAAAACCGGCGTCCTCCGGCAAGGAGCAGTACCGCCATGAGCCGGTTTATTATCGCGATCAGGTTGTGCCGGAGTGGGCGGCTCACAAAAGGGAATGCCACTTCGTGAAACATGATCCGCACGTCATCGCCCACGACTCGCGAGCGTGCCGCGGTCCACAACGCAAATGCCAAGTTCATCGCCCTGAATCCGAACGCGTGCGGCACGTATTGCACAATGATCTTCCGCGGCCGCGGAAACCGGTTCAACTTAGAAGAAATCTGCCTCAACCCCGCCGGCCCGAAGCCACGTGCCACGCGATGCACGATAACTCCCGGCGACTCCAGGCATGGCTCCGGGTCATGACCGTCCGTCCACACGTGGCATTCACACCCCGCTGCTGCGAGTGCCCGCACGAGTTGCGCCGTGTAATCTGCCACTCCGCCGCCCACCGGTGAATACTCGCCGGTGATGAAGTGCCAGATGGGGCGATGAGCGGATCGCGCACGATCTGCATCACCCATGCGGGGCATGCCTGCGAGCCCTGCGAGCGAGGACCGTTAGGAAGAAGCGGTCGCGAAGCTTGTGAGCTGGCGCCTGCGACAAGCGAATTGGCAGGGAGTCTCCTTCCGAATGCACAAATCTCTCGTACTCAGCGTCTGGGAAATAGGAAAGCACCTGATTCACTGAGCCACCAGCTGCTTCCAAACCGTGACCTATATGGACTTCAATGAACCAATCAGGTTGGGTGGCGAAGGTTTCCCTGGCCCCGGCCAGTACCTTGCATTCGTACCCTTCGACATCGACAAATACGACTTGAGGAGAGCCATAGCGAGCCGTAATTGCATCGACCGTGAGGCAGGGCACCTCAATGGGCCCGCCGTAGTCACTGAGTTCAAAGGCTTGACCATTCCAGCCCGCATTGATTGGCAGAACACCCTCGTGGTCCGTGACGGCCGCCTGCAGCGGGACTGTCCAGTTAACACCGTTGAGCTCGCTGTTCCGGCCACACAGTGAAATGTTGTGAGGATTGGGCTCCACCAGGATAACCTGTCCCTCCCGGCCGACATGGTGCGCGAGCATCAATCCCACGATGCCCTGGTGCGCCCCTAGATCAAACACCCGCGCGTTGAGCCGCAATTGATGCCTGGCCAGGAGCGCCAGCTCCGGGAGTGGTGGCCAGTCGTGATCGTACCAACCGGCGGCCAGCGGGTCGGCAAGTTCAATGCGAAGATTAATGTCTCCGTATCGGTGCTCCACTACGCGACGCTGGTAGTCCTGCACCAGTCGGTCCAGCTTTCTTCGCTGGATGCGCTGCCGCAACGGTCCCGGAACGACGGCTCTTAGGAAACGTTTGAGCGTTTCGGGCAACATACTTAAGCGACGGACTTCGTCGATCCCGCGACTTGATCCAAAATATTGCAGAGAACGTCGATATGCGCTCGAGGCGCAAACTGCCTCGCCGTTTCCCATGCTCCCACGCGTAAACGATTTCGATGTTCATCATCGGACAAGGCTCGCACAATGGCATCGGCAAGCTGAGATGGCGTTGGGCTCTGGCTCGGCGCCAACTCTCCGGAAACGCCTGGAACTAACCAATCGGAGATTCCGCCCACTGCGTAGGCGACGGCGGGCAGCCCGACGCATCCGGCTTCAATCCCGACCAGCCCGAATGGTTCAGGCCACACACTGGGGACCAGCAGGATATCTGCATTCCGCATCGCTTCGTTCCGCCGTTCTGGTCCCAGCCATCCCAAGAACTCCGTAGGCACGCCGTGGCGGCGAGCATCCGCGGCCAGAGTTTCCCGGCCCGGTCCGTCCCCGGCAACCACCAAGGTCAAGTTTCGTCCCAGCGACGCGGCCGCCTTTGCCACCGCGCCGGCGGCGTATTGAACGCCTTTGAGGTCCGTCAGCCGCCCAGCAAACAAAATGCGGTCGCTCCGCGGCCTGGGAGTGGGAGCGGCCGGATCCGGATCGGCATCCGTGGGGAACAACGGCACGACGTGCAGGCGATCCGCGGAGACGCCTTGCCGACGGTACTCATCCGCCATGTACCGGCTGGCAATCAGCACCGCACGAAAACTGCCGAGATTTCGCTGCCGTCGCCGCTCGGCTCGATAGGATCTCAGCATTCGCAGCGGATTCAATCCTCCACAGCGTAGCGGGAAGTACAACGCCAGGCAGGCCGGTCCGAGCGCTCGCAGGCAAACCTCGTGAGGCGGGCCGGCGTGACACTTCCGGCCGCTGATGCAAGCGCCAAAGTAGCCGTGCGCGAAGTACGCAGTGGGAAACCTCTTGGCCAACAAGGCGTCCCAGCGCGCATCGTGCAACCCGTGGCCGTAGACGAGGTCCGGTCGCCACGCCACGATGGCGCGCGTGGTGGCGGACTGGCAGTCACCCGTCTGCCATGCTGGCCCCGTGTCACCATCCACCGTTGCGCCATCGACGGGGGGCGGCGTTCCGAAGAGCCATGCCAGTTCATGTCCCTCGGCAACCACCCGAGGCGCCACCGCGCGAAGGT
>JBGTDH010000957.1:0-2818 GCA_041748435.1 Pirellulales bacterium | reverse complement strand
AGAAATCGTAGCCGGCCACGTTCTTCACCACGCGGCCGCCGCCGCTGAATGGAGTGCCGCGACCATCGACCGCCGTGATGCCGATGACATAATCGCGAATCGTGCCTTGAGCGTAACGCCGCGGGCCGCTCGTGTTGGTGGCAATCACGCCTCCCAGCGTGGCCCGTTCCGGATGTGGTGCATCGATCGGCAGCCGCTGCCGCTCCTGTGCCAATGTCTGTGCGAGTTGTTGGAGCGTGATGCCCGCCTCGACGGTAATCGTCATATCGCGGGCCGGGTAATCGACCACGCGATTCAATCCGGCCAGAGACAGTCCGATGCCCTCTTGTCGCGCGGGCAGTCCGAAACTCAAGCTCGTGCCGCCGCCCAGGGGATAGATGGCCATGCGCGTCTCAACGCACGCGCGCATGGCAACCGCCAGCGCCGCCTGATCAGCGGGCTGCACGGTTTTAAGAGGCGGCGGTTTTTCGACCAGCTTCGGCATCTGAGAAGCGGTGCATTATCGAGCGAGCTGTCGGTGTTGTAAACCGCCCTACCACCCTCTCGCGGGCGCTAGAGGGTCTTCGCCGGCGGGGGGAAAACACCCTCCGCAATTAGTGCCTCCCGAGCAGCAACGCGGGCGGCGTCGTTAATGGAGAGTACACGAATTGTGGCTCGCCCGATGGGAGTCCTCCCGACTAGGAAAGGACCGTTCCATCGAAAGTGCGCTGACCACTTATGGCGGCGAGGATGAAACAGGCGAACAATCCTACCGGTTGTCTTGTCAATTCCCGACAGGTTGGGCCCCTTGAATGTGTTGCAATAGAAACTGCTTCCTGCCAGGTTTGAAGCGGTTGTCGGTCCGTCGTGTTTGACCGGGATGATGTGATCGACTTCGAACGCAACGCGGGAATGTTCCCGAGTGAGCTGGCAATACTCGCACCGCTGCCCCGCCCGCCGCCAAACGAGCTGCGTGAGCGCTTCGTCTATAAGTCATGCCCGAACGCCGCGTCGCTTCAGGGAGTGGCGGGCTTTCGATTGCATCATGTCGATCAGGCAGCCCGCGCGGCGGTAGTTATCCACAACGATTTCATCCTGAGCAGAAAGTGTTCCTTCTTGAGACTTCAGAGCCAACTCGTGCATCCGTGCGCGGTCTTCATCGGCAAAATCGACCTTAAGCCATTCGCGGGCCGCCGCCACGGAGAGGGTTCCGCTCTTAGGTTGCATGACGCGGCTGAAGATCGCGACTTCACTGGTTGCGGTTTCGACGGTCATCGCGCAAGTGCTCTCAGGATGGTCTCTGCATTCTAACAGAAGCAGCGTGTGTGTCGACGTCTACCAGCGCCACGCAAGCGTTGAGCGTCCGATTATCAAGGCCGGCGGGCTGCCTGTAAACCGCCCGCATGGTATCCTGGACGCGCCTTCGGCCGAAAACTGCTCCAAGGAGACTTGCATGTCCCAGCCGCACCGTCGTGAGTTTCTCGAGTCTCTGGGTATTGGCGCTGCCGGGCTGATCACGGCGGGATATTCGGCCACGGCCCGTGGTTATGCCGCCAACGAGACCATCACCGTGGCCTGCATCGGCACGGGCGGCCGCTGCCGGCGGTTGATGCAATCTCTGGCCACTATTCCGGGCGTGACGATGGCGGCCGTGTGCGACGTGTGGGACACCCACCTGGAGGAAGGCCGCAAGCTGGCCGATCCGCAGGCCATCCTAAGCAAAGACTTTCGCGCGGTGCTGGATCGCAAAGACATCGACGCGGTTCTGATCGGCGCGCCCGACCACTGGCACGTGCCAATGACCGTAGCCGCTTGCCAAGCCGGCAAGGACGTGTATGTGGAAAAGCCGCTCACGCATGATTTGACCGAAGGCGCGGCGGTGATCGAAGCACAGAACAAGCACCAGCGCATCGTGCAGGTAGGCACGCAGCAGCGGAGCATGCCCCACTTCATCAAAGGGCTGGAGATCATCCGCTCCGGACAACTGGGCAAGATTCACAAGGTGCATCTCACCTGGAATCGCAACACGCCGCGTGGGCAGCAACGCAGCTACGGGATCGACCCCAAGACCGTGGATTGGAAATCGTTCGTGGGCAATGCGCGGCAGCAGCCGTTCGACGAGTATCGCTTTCGCAACTGGCGCTGGTTCTGGGATTTTGGCGGCGGCATACTCACGGACTTGATGGTGCATTTCATCGACGTGGCCAACTGGTATCTGGACCTCGATCATCCGCAAACCGCGGCCACCATCGGCGATCACTTCATGAACAAGGATGTGTGGGAAACGCCTGACACCATTCAGACGCTGCTGCGCTACCCCGAGAAAGAGCTCCAGATTTACTTCGAGGGAACGTTTGTGAACGCCCGCAATGCGGCCATGTTGGAGTTCATGGGAAGCGACGCCACGCTGTATCTGGACCGCGGCCGTTATGAGGTCCATCCCGAACGCAAGAGCAAGACACCGGCCAGCGAGCTGATTCTGGGCGAAGGCCCGCGCGGGGCGGATTTCTATAACAACCCGGAGGGTGAGACGCTGCACCTTGCCAACTGGATCGAATGCATCCGCAGCCGCCGCCCGCCCAACTGCCCCGCGGAAGCCGGAGTGGCCGCCGTGACCGGCGCCCACCTTGGCAACACTGCCTATCGCAGTGGCCAGGTGGCGCACTGGAAGCGGTTGACCTAGCGCCATCAACGTCGATAGCTAGTGCCCGTCCGGAAATGCGATCCAGGCGTGGTTTCCGGGAATTTCCTGAAAAATAGTTCCTCCAAGATGAACCCTTCTTCGTTCTGGCGCGTTTAAGAACGCAGGGAAAGTCTCCAGAACAGGATGTCATCTTCG
>JBGTDH010000956.1:0-2646 GCA_041748435.1 Pirellulales bacterium | reverse complement strand
ACGAGCGAACCGACGGCGCCGGCCGCGCCAGAGACTAGCACGGTTTCTCCCGGTTGCGGGCGGCCGACGTCCAGCAGGCCAAAATAGGCCGTCATGCCGGGCATGCCCAAGACACCCAGCGCCGTGGAGAGAGGCGCGGCGCTGGGCAGCACGCGGCGCACGCCGGCGCCGTTGGTAAGGGCATATTCCTGCCAGCCGAGCAGGCCTTCCACATACGTGCCTTCGGCAAACTTCGGATGCTGCGAAGCGAAGACCTGGCCAACAACTCCGCCGATCATCGTCTCACCCAATGCCACGGGCGCGGCGTAGGAAGCGCGATCGTTCATGCGGCCGCGCATGTAAGGATCAACCGATAGATAGATCGTGCGTACGAGGAACTCACCCGCACCGGGCGTGGGAACGGGGGATTCGGTGAGTTGGAAATCAGCTTCCGTGGGAAAGCCCGTGGGGCGTGCCGCCAGGGTGATCCGCCGATGGACGGTCATCGCGCGCCTCCTGCCAACTCGGTTCTCGCAGCGCCAAAGCATCCGAAGTGGTACGTTAGCAACTTGTTGATGAGCGTTTGTCCGGCGGCCTGATAAGTTTGCGGCGCCAGAGTCATGGCTTGCCGGGCATGAAACTGGGCCCGCGCGGCATCCTGCGCGTCTTCGTAGAACTGGGCCAGCAGGAAATGCGTTTCGGCGGTGGGGGCCGCGGTCAGCAGTTCGCCATAGGTGGCCGCGGCCAGACCGTATTGCCCCAGCTTGCGCTGTGCGTAGGCCATGCCTTGCGTGGCCTGCTGTAGCCCCACGGTGCGCGCTGGAGAATCGGGCTGCAAGCCCCAAGCCTCCCGTGCCGTGGTGTAGGCCCCGAGCGCCGCATCCCACTGGCGCTGGTGCTCGCACATGGTGGCAAAAAGCGCAGCAGCCTCCGGCGCGGCAGCGGGATCATTCACGCTTGCCAGAGTTTCTTGGGCAGCTTCGTATCGGCCGAGCATGGCCAGATGGCGTGCGCGGTCGAGCCGCTCGCGGGGCGTCGATTGCGCGATCAACGGCTTCGCCACGCGGGTCTCCAAATCGGCAACGGAGCGTTCAATCTCCGTGACCAGTGCCCCCGGGGCGCCTCGAAAAAACGGCCCTCTCGCGAGCGTGCGAGCTTCTCCGATGCGCGATTGGGACAGCAGGTCGTTCAACTGTGCGGCATCGCGCTGCGAGCGCGCCGCCAAGTAGGTGCAGGGCAACACCAGTGCCGCGAGAAGGGCCAATACGATCTTTGCAGGTGAGCAGGAAAACGTCACGACCGCGGCTCCTCCGTCGCCTCACGCTCGGCCCTCGATTCGAGGTCGCATCCAAACGATCAATCCCACCACCACTGGCCGGACTGCAACTGCTTCAGGTCGATCTGGCGATGCAGCCCTTGCAGCTTCGCGGCCTCGTCCGGCAGAAGATTCTGCGAATCGAGAGCGTGCTCGGCCTGAATGGTCACCCCGCCGCCCACAGGCGTCATCAACGTGTTGCCCTTCCAGACGCTGGTCACGGCGGTCTCCACTTGCAGCGGAGTGCGGTAGGTTTCGACGGCAAATTTGGCTTCATCGCCAAGCGTGGCCATCTTCCAATTGGCTTTGTCGTACAGATCCTGCTGGCGAATGTAGGCCGCCGTGATGGCCAGATCGATCAGGTTGCGCAGTTGGGCGTACACCGGAGCAATGGCGGCAAGTTGTTCGTACTTCTCGGTGAAGCCATACGTGAACGCCTTGCTGGCCAGATTACCGCCCGTGCCGGTGGCCTTGCGCTTGCCATCGTTGGTTACGAGCTCGTCCTCGCCCACCAGCTTCACGCCTTGGCCCACCAACTCCATTGCCAGACGGTCTTCGCTCACGCGCACGCAGTTGTAATCGGGGGTGAAGTACCAGCGCTGCAGCGCATTGCGGCTGACCTGCGCGGGATTGGCCCGATCGACATAACTGGCCAGCTTGATCGCCGGACGCTCCAGGCCGATGCCGATCAGCTTCATGCGGTAATCGGCTTCGACCATGACCTGCGCGAAGTGCGTATCGGGCGGAATACCCATGATGCGCACCGTCTGCAATCCAAGGCTGGTGCGCAGACCCTGCACAATGTAATTCGTTTGCGAGGGCAGGGCCCGCGAGCCGAGCGTGCGGAGGAACTGTTGCATCCGCGCCAGGCCTTCTTGGGTAGGATCGATCGAGCAGCCGACGACCTGATTGCGCGCTTGATCGGGCGCGAACATCCGCAGCGCCACCACGAGGTCTTGCAATTCGACGACAGGTCGTCCGCTGGCGATGCCGCGAACGCGACCCGAGAGATCTTCGGCCCAACCCTCGGCCGGGCCGGCGATGACTAGGTCGCCCGTCTCGGGATAGAAGAAGACGTACTGCACGCGCGTGAGGCCGGCGAGGTACTTCATCTCCTCGGTGGGCTTGCGGCCGGCTGCCTGTTGCGCCTCGATGGCTTTTTCCAGCCGTTGCAGCGAAATTTTGCGAATGGGGCTCTTGGCCGCCACTTTGGGATCCATGCCGGCTTGAGCCGCCTGAATGCGTTGCCGCGTCAGAGCGCCCGTGGGATCGGCCACCGTCTGAATGCGGAGCACGCCATCGGCATCAACGACGACACCGGCGCCGCCGGCGCCGAGTCCCAGGCCACCGCC
>JBGTDH010000955.1:0-2412 GCA_041748435.1 Pirellulales bacterium | reverse complement strand
CTAGCGCCAGATGCCTGACTGGCGGCTAACGCATCGATCATTCCAGCGGCGATGTCGGGCGAAGTGCGGGGTGTCACGCCGCGCAACAACTGCTCGACGGCTGCATCGTCGCGCGATCGGAACTGCACGAACTGCCGCGCCGCCTCCAGGCGTGCCGCCTCGCGCTGCTTTTCATCCGAGGCAGTGGTCAACAGCGCCGCCGCAATCTCTTCGCCATGTTTCTCGAGTGCTTTACTTCCCCATGCGGTCGCCAGCCGCACGAGCTGGCCTTTGCCGGCCGTCGAGAGTTGCGGCAACAGCCCGCCGAGCGCGGTTTCTGTCTCGGCCGTGAGCTCCACTTCTTGGCTGCGCGGCCATCCTTTGGCTAACCCGCTAATGATGGCATCCGCAACTCCCGGCTTAGCCTCGCCGAGCCTCGCCACCAAGGGACCTACTGTCTCGACTGGCCCGCCGCGGGCAAAATGCTCCGCCACAATCGCTGTGATTTCCAAACCCTTCGCCGAAGGCGCGGCGCCGCCAATCACGGCCGTCAAGAATAAGCGGTCCTGCGCCGCTGCTCCACTTGCAACCGCATCGGCCAGCCAACGATCGCTTGCGATCTCCGGCGATTGCAGCGTTCCCGCGAGTGCCACGGCCGCCGCATCGCTGGCGGGCGATTCGGACAGCATCAGCAGCGCCGCCAGCCGCACCTGCGGGTCGGGATCGTGGATCGACTTGCGCTCGAGCACCGCTGCGACGGATTCCGCCGTGCGAGGCAATACGCGCAGCGCATTCAGCCGCACTCCGGCCGATGCATGCGACAAGCCGCCTATTGCCACTGCTGGATCCAAGGCATCCAATCCTTGCAACGTCCACAGCGCATGCACGACGCCGACGTTATGACCGATGGCATCCACGCTCGCATTCAGTGCCAACTTCTCTAGCTGCGGAATGAGATTATTCTGACCGCGCTCCACAAGTAACCGTTGTGCGTGCCGTCGCCAGAACAAGTTTGCGTCCTGAAGGGTCGGCTGTCCCCTGTCCCCCGTCCCCTGTCCCCTCTCTTCGTCCCTTACCACGCGATAAACCCGCCCATGCTTCTTGTCCCGCAGCGGTGTCTCATACGCGGCCCCCTTCCCGGTTTCAAAGCCGACCGGCGTGGGGTTGTGCTGCACGATGTAGTTGTACCAATCGATGACCCAGACCTGGCCGTCGGGGCCGACCTCGGCCATGATCGGGGCGGCCCACTCGTCGTCGCTCTCCAGCAGGTTAAAGGGATTGGTCGATTTATAGTCGCTGCCGTCGCGGTTCAGGAGAAACACGCCCACCAGATGGCCGGTTGGCTCGGCGACGAAGGCCGTGCGGTTCCAATACTCCTGCGGGTACGCGCGAGCCGTGTAGAGCGCATGCCCGGCGGCGGCCGTGTAGCCGCCGTGGTGATCGACCTGGCGAATCTTCTCCGTCGGCGCGTGGAATAAGTGCGTGTCGGCGATGGAGCCCAACACGCTGCTGGACCAGCCGCGAACGCGCTCGTAGTAGCGATTGGGAATCGGCAGATAAACGCTCGGGTTGCGGTTTGCCGTCGAGCCGAAGACGAGGCCCTCCTCGCTGATGCCGATGCCCCAGGTGTTGTTGTTCGTCGAACGGAGGAACTCCAACTTGGCGCCGTCAGGGCGGAAACGATAAAAGCCCTGGCTGAACTGATGCCGCTCGCCCCCCACCGTGCCGCTAAAGCCGGAGTAGCCCACCATGCCCCAGATCCAGTTATCCAGGCCGTAGACCATGTTGCTGGGCCCGGCGTGCGTGTCGCGCGTGCCCCAGCCGCTGAACAGCACCTCGCGCGTGTCGGCATGATCGTCGCCATCGGTGTCCTTGAGGAACAGCGTGTCCGGGGCTTGATGCACGATCACGCCGCCGCGGGCAAAGCAGAGGCTGGTGGGAATGCTGAGGTTCTCGGCGAAGATCGTGAACTTATCGGCGCGGCCATCGGCATTGGTGTCTTCGCAAATGCGAATGCGGTCGCGTCCCTCCCCCTCTCGCTGCAGCTCGTTGGGGTAATCGATCGATTCGGCGATCCACAGCCGGCCGCGTTCGTCCCAGGCCATGCACAGGGGCTTGCCGCCGATGTCCGGCTCGGCGGCGAAGAGCTCAACGTGGAAGCCGACCGGCGTGATGTAATGCTTGATCGATTCTTCTGGCGATAGCGGCAACTGCATCCTGTTCCACTGGCCATCGCCGCGCCGCGCGCCGCTGGGAGGATAGAATGCGATCTTGGCCTCGACGTACTCGAAGGGTTTCACGTCCTTGGTGCGTTCCGTCATTTTCGGGACCGGGAATGTTGCGAGAATACCCGGGGGCTCACGCCCCCCGCTCACCGGATCGGCAAACGCCGGTACGCTGCTCACGTCGTGCCCCACGGCCCAGCGGATGCCG
>JBGTDH010000954.1:0-2616 GCA_041748435.1 Pirellulales bacterium | reverse complement strand
GTTTTCTGCAATTGAAACAGGGAACACTTCGGAAAGGAAAACGGTCGATCTAATTCGAGCGCTCGTACAGCGGGGAGAATAACGTACTGCACTTATTCCTTCGTGTTTCAACTCCCCCAGCAGAGCGTCTTAAAGACGGATGCCTATGGAAGTCCAACTCAAAGTCCTTGTGGGTAACACTGTTGGTCAGGTACTAAAGATTGCCGGGCCAAAGTTTTTCATTGGTCGGGCGGAAGACTGCCATCTGCGACCCAATAGCGACCTGGTAAGCCGGCATCACTGTGTGTTGATGCTGGAGGGAACCAGTCTCGTCATTCGCGACTTTGGCAGTAAGAACGGCACGATTCTCAATGGCGATCGCGTGATTGGAGAGGCGGTGCTCTCCCATGGCGACACACTCAAAGTCGGGCCCTTGGAATTCGAGGTGCATCTGATTGAATCGCTCGCTGGCGCAAAGCGATCCAGAGTCAACAGCGTCAAAGAAGCCGCGGTTCGCACAGCCGAATCGGGCGTTCACGACGACTTGAACTTCGAGTCGCTGCTGGGCAGCGCCGAAGTCGACACAGGCGACACCCGCGAGTTGCGTCGCGGGGACACGGCCGAGTTGGAAATGGGGGGTGGCGACACGACCATCATGACCCCCAAGCCCGCGGCAGTTCCCAAGCCGGCGCCTGCGCCCGCAACCGCGGAGAACGACGCACACAAAGTCCAGACGGGGTCTCGCAAGGTTGTGGGCAAGCAAATCATCTCAGCCAAAAAAGAATGCGACAGCAGCAAGGACGCCGCCGCCGAGATGCTCAAGCGCCTTCGCCGGCGCTAAGAGTTGGATGTGCTGCGCTCCGTTAGCCGCTACGCCACAAGCGGGTTCTGTCATCTGAATCACGGCAGCACCGTCATGTTCCTTGACCTTGGGCCAAGGCGTTGCTAGATTGCCGTGTCATTTCGCCGCCCGCCTCCCTCCTGAGGGATCGCTGCGGCGCCCCAGGGCACTTGGTGCCCGTTTCGTGGTCTCCGCGCTTTGCGCGAAGCCTTCCAACTAACGGCAGAGCAGGCGTCCAAGGCGACGCTCAATATCGCAGAAACAACACCCCCAAGGACCCTATTTCGATGCAACGCAGTATTGACGCGCCCGCCGTCGGCAAGAATGTCAAACGTGTTTACTACTTCGGCCAGAACAAGACCGAGGGCGGCAAGGAGATGAAGCAGCTCCTGGGGGGCAAAGGCGCAAACCTGGCGGAAATGACCAGCATCGGACTTCCCGTGCCGCCGGGCTTCACCGTCACCACGCAGACCTGTGCCGATTACTACACCGCCGGCGAGAAGTTCCCCTCCGGCCTGATGGAGGAAGTCCATCGCAACATCAAGCTGCTGGAAGCGGAGTCGGGCAAGAAGTTCGGCTCGGACTCCGACCCGCTGCTCGTCTCGGTCCGCTCCGGCGCGGCGGCCAGTATGCCCGGCATGATGGACACCATTCTGAACCTGGGTCTTACGGATAAGGCCGTGGAGGGTCTGGCGCGGCTCTCCGGCAATCCGCGGTTTGCCTGGGACGGCTATCGCCGGCTGATCAATATGTTCGGCGACGTGGTGATGGAGGTCCATCACGATCACTTCGAGCACGAGTTCGACCGCATCAAGAAGAAGTACGGCGTGAAGCTCGATACCGATCTCAGCACGCAGGGCCTGCAGGAATTGGTGGATGCCTACAAGAAGGTCTACAAGCAGCACACGGGCGAGAATTTCCCTCAGGATCCCGTCAAGCAACTGGAGAAGGCCATGGGGGCCGTGTTCAAAAGCTGGAACACCCCGCGGGCCATTTCCTATCGGCAGATCAACGAAATCTCCGGCCTGATGGGCACGGCCGTCAACGTGCAGATGATGGTCTTCGGCAACATGGGGGACGATTCCGGCACCGGCGTGGCCTTCACCCGCGATCCCTCGACGGGCAAGAACGAGTTCTACGGCGAGTTCCTGATCAACGCGCAGGGTGAAGACGTAGTGGCCGGCATTCGCACGCCGCTGCCGGTGATTGAAATGAAGAAGTGGCGGCCCGACGTCTACAAGCAACTGCTGCAGATCAAAGACAAGCTGGAAGACCACTTCCGCGAGATGCAGGACTTTGAGTTCACCATCGAACGCGGCACGCTGTTCATGCTGCAAACCCGCAACGGCAAGCGCACGGGCTTCGCGGCGGTGAAGATTGCCTGCGACTTTGTCAAGGAGAAAGTGATTGATGAGAAGGAAGCTCTGCTGCGTATTCCCGCCAACGATCTGACGCAGCTTCTGCTCCCTTCCTTCGATCCCAAGGCCAAGCGGGATGTTCTCTGCAAGGGGTTGCCGGCTTCCCCGGGCGCCGCGGTGGGCAAGCTGGCGTTCAGTGCCGAAGAGGCCACCGAGCGAGCCCATGCCGGTGAACGCGTCATTCTCTGCCGCCGCGAGACCAGCCCTGAGGACGTCGAAGGCATGCATGCCGCGCAGGGCATTCTCACCAGCACCGGCGGCATGACCAGCCATGCGGCGGTCGTGGCCCGCGGCTGGGGCAAGCCGTGCGTCAGCGGCGCCGGCGAGATCGCGATCGACGACAAGAAGAAGCAGATCACGGTGAACGGTCGCAAGTTC
>JBGTDH010000953.1:0-4442 GCA_041748435.1 Pirellulales bacterium | reverse complement strand
CCTCGGCAGCCAACGTGCGCAGCAGGGCAAGTTTCTGCTGCTCCTCGCTGCTCTGCTGCTCCAACAAACGAAGGCCGGCTCGCATTACCTCGCTGGCGTTGCGAAATCGCCCCGCCTTAACCTGTTGCGCGACAAACTCGTCGTACCGCTCCGTCAGGTTGATGTTCCGCGTCGGCATGCTTCGACCCTTCCACGAAATGACCAAGTGTCGCTCTTTCTGGCGAGGATAGCACGATTGGCATTGTTGCCAACTGCCGCGGAATGTGGGTAGTGGGGTCATTGCCGAAGTGTGATGCGCTCTGGTTGCCATCCAGAAAACTCGCTCATGTTCACCTTAACGCTAACATGAAACTGCACGATTGTGATCGTGCAAGCGTGTCAGAACGAAAAGTTTCCCGCAATATCCTGAGCGGCTGATCGGGCCTTGTCACGCCGCCATCACTATACTGGACGGCATGGACGAGATGCCCCGAAAGCCGACGCCGTTTCAGTTCTCGCTGGCGAACCTGTTCGGGCTGACTACTCGGGTAGCCGTCGCTACGGCTCTGGTGACGGCGTTTGGCGGTGTCGCGTTGATCGCGTTTTTCGCGTTCGTGGCCATCATTCCCGAACTGTTCTTCACCTGGGTTTTAGTGTCAGCCCTAATTGGTGTGCTCGTCGCGCCTTATACCATTTGGCTCGGTCTGCATCGTCTGGCCGATGGCTTTCGCGCGCTTCGAGAACTGGTAAACCGCTAGGATTTAACCGGGGCTGAGGTGCTCTGGCGGGGCAGTGCCGGTCCCCTGTAGCCCGAGACGGCCTGCTCTGGTACGCGCACATTTGGGGATTCAAGCCGCGAAATGGGCTAGGCCAATGACACCGCGCAAGCCGCCGTTCCAGTTCGGGCTGGGGAGCCTACTATGGATGATGGCGGGCGTTTCCGTCCTGTCGGCCATCCTTGCGGCTGGATTCAGGGCCGGACCGTACTTCGGGCTACTGGCCGTGGCGTCGCTGGCGCTCTGCCTGACGGTGGCCGCTGCCGTCGTTGGTATCTCAAGATTCTAGAGATTTTCCTGACACTCGGGGCAAATGACGCCACGACCGGAATGTGAAGTTTCGGAGGTCAACTCGCTGGCGTTCCTGTCAGGGCCTCCTACCTTCGATACGCCGCGGTAAGATGGGGCGATGCCGTCGCTGCAAACCATCACCCTGGGTTGCAAAGTTAATCAATACGAGACGGAATACCGGCGCCAGGTCTGATTGGCGCCGACCAGATCTCCAAGCCGATCAAACAGCAGCGCCGCGCACGGCTGCTTCGACTGGAACAATCGCTGCGGGGTCGCTACGCTAACAGCCTGAGGGGCCGGCCGCTGGAGTGCTGGTGGAGGGCGTGTTGCCCGACCGCGAGAATCGCGTGTTGGGGACCGCCTGCCGCTACCTGCCCGTGGAACTCGCGGGGCGATGTAGCAACCGTCGGCCAGTTTGTAACCGTGCCGTCCTATGAACCTGAAATCAATCTGGGAGCAGATGCATGAATCTTCGTCGCTACGCTTTAATGCTTGTAGTTGTTGTCGCCGGGTGTGCGGATCAGCCTCAGCAAGGCGGCGCCGTTGGCGGCTCGGGAGGTTCGACTGCCGGTATTTCGACGGATGGGACTGATGCGACGGATACGACGAATAAGATTGAGGCTGGCGTTCAGGTCAAAGTCCTTAGCCACGACGAGATCGAGAAGCTTATCGCTAGTCACAAAGGCAAGGTGGTGGTCATGGATTGCTGGAGCACTTCCTGCGAGCCGTGCGTGAAGGAGTTCCCGCGCCTGGTGGAGCTGCACAAGCAGCACGGCCCGGAAAAGGTGGCCTGCATCTCGCTGTCGTTCGATTACGAGGGGCTGGGCAAGCCGGAAGACGTATTGCCCGTGGTGCAAGAGTTCGTCGCGAAGCAAGGGGCGACCTTCGACAACGTCCTGTGCCTTGAAGATTCGGAGACGCTGTATAAGAAGATGACCCTGGCCAGCGTGCCCGCCGTGTATGTCTACAAGGCCGATGGCACGCTCGCGAAGCGGTTCGATAACGAGAACGCCGCCAAGCCCGAGGACGCTTTCAACTACGAACATGTGGCCCAACTGGTCCAGCAACTCGTCGCAGAGAGCAAGCCATGAACAAGCACCTCCTAGCACTCGTGCTGCCGCTTTTCGCCGCCTCATTCACCTCGGCGGGCGATTG
This sequence comes from Pirellulales bacterium, assembly GCA_041748435.1. Lineage (GTDB taxonomy): Bacteria > Planctomycetota > Planctomycetia > Pirellulales > JBGTDH01 > JBGTDH01. The sequence continues at coordinate 2,241 of JBGTDH010000953.1, read as the reverse complement.
GCCGGCGTGGCGCGGCCCGCAAGGCATCGGTGTGACCACGGAAGAGAGACTGCCCGTTAAATGGAGCCCCGTGGAGAACGTGCGTTGGCGCGTCGCTCTGCCCGAGGCCGGGAACTCCACGCCCATCGTGTCGCGCGGGCGCGTGTTTGTCACACAAGCCGTCGGAGATCGGCGCACGCTGATGTGCTTTGATCGCGTCGATGGCAAGCTGCTCTGGCAGCAGGGCGTGTCGACGAAGGAGAAGGAGCCGACGCACAACACGAATCCCTACTGTCCCGCTTCGCCCGTGACCGATGGCCAGCGGGTGATCGCCTCGTTCGCATCGGACGGCTTGTACTGCTACGACTTCGCCGGCAAGGAGCTGTGGAAGCGGGACGATCTGGGACGCCAGATTCATATCTGGGGCAACGGCGCGTCGCCCGTCATTCATGGCGATCTGTGCTTCCTGAATTTCGGCCCCGGCGAGACCACCTATTTGCTGGCAGTCAACAAGAGCACGGGCGAGACGGTTTGGAAACACGACGAAGAGACCGGCTACGGCAAATCGGCCGATGGCAATCCCAAGAGCAACGCCGCGACGTTCATCGGCTCGTGGACCACGCCGGTGATCATGAAGGTCGAGGGCCGCGATCAGTTGCTGATGAGCTGGCCCAAGCGTCTGGCCGCCTACGATCCACAAACCGGTGCGGAGTTGTGGACGTGTGCCGGCCTCAATCCGCTGGTCTACACGTCGCCCCTCTACTCCGGCGACACCATCGTGGCCATGGGCGGCTTCAACGGGATGAGCATGGCCGTAAGGGCCGGCGGCAGCGGCGATATTACCGCCACGCATCGCCTCTGGCATCTGCCGCGCACCAAGCAACGAATTGGCTCCGGCGTTATCAAGGAGGGGCTGGTCTTCATTCACAACGACCCCGGCGTGGCCGAATGCTTCGAGCTCGCCACCGGCAAGCCGGTGTGGGAAGAGCGGCTCAAGGGTTCCAACGCCACGGGCACCAACTGGTCCAGCGTGCTGCTGGCCGGCGACAACTGCTACACCATCACGCAGGGGGGCGATTGCTTTGTCTTTAAAGCCAGCCGCACCTTCGAGCAGGTGTCTGTGAATTCCTTGAATGAACGCAGTAACTCGTCTCTGGTCCCGTCGGACGGAGAGCTTTTCATTCGCACGCATCAAGCCCTGTGGTGCATTGCAGAGGCGAAATAAACGTCACGTTTGGCGACGTGATCCCGTCAATGTTGTCCAAACGGACCATGCCATAAATGCTTATTTATACGTAACTTGGGTCACTCTCCGAACAGGGGGTTAGAATATAGCATTTCGGTGCCAAGACCCAGTGCCAAGATATCCGATGATGGAGTAAGCAGGCGGGCCCTCTGGGCTTGCCGCACGCCTCGCGTCGGATACTGCCCCTCCGGCGCGAGGTTTTTTCTTTTGCCACGGCCCCCTACAGAGGCAGGCTACCCGGAGTCACTCGCACCGCGCACGTCTTATACGACGGCTGCTTGGAATAGGGATCGAACACGCCGATGGTGAGTTGGTTGGTCTGGGCGTAGTGCATGGGGATGAAGACCTGCCCCAGCTGCACGGCGGGCGTTAGAAACGCCTTGGCCCGCAGCCGACCGCGCTGCGATTCCACCGTGACCCACGTGTCTTGCTCGATGCCCAACTCGCGCGCGTCGGCCGGGTTGATCTCCACGAAGGTTGCCTCCGGATAGAGCTTTCGCAGCACCGCCGAGTTCTGCGTGCGGGTCTGCGTGTGCCATTGCGAAGCACTGCCGCGCCCGGTAAGCAGCACCAGTGGATAGCGCGGCGTGGGCGTCTCGGGATGCGGCCGCGGCGCTTCGAACAGCATCTTCGCGCGGCCGTCCGGCGTGTAATAGCGGCCGTCCTCAAACAATCGCCGCTCCGGCGCTTCCTGTCCCCCGTCCCCTGTCTCCTGTCCCCTCACACACGGCCATTGCACGCCCCCTTGCTCGACCAGCATGCGGTAATCGGCAATGCCCGTGATATCGCACGGCTGCCCGGCGGAGAGTTGCTTGAGCAGTTCGAACACGGCGGCCGGCGAACTCCAGCGGCGGAACATGTCGCCGCAACCCCAGGCCTCGGCGACCAGGCGGAAGATGCGGAAATCGGAGAGCGCCTGTCCTGGCGCTCGCGCCACGGGCTGGATCAGACCAATCCGGCGCTCCGAGTTGATGAACGTCCCCTCTTTCTCTCCCCAGGCGGCCGCCGGCAGCACC
>JBGTDH010000952.1:0-7653 GCA_041748435.1 Pirellulales bacterium | reverse complement strand
GCCAACTCCGAGATGCGCTGCGACGCCGCTTCGCCCAACGCGTCTTGACCCAACGCCGCCGCCTGTCCCACCAGCCGGGCATAATAGTTGAAGACGCGTTGCATCAACCGCGTAAGCTGATCGATGCGATGATCCCGCACGCTGTTCTCGACGGCCGGAAACAACCCGAACTGGCCGCCAAAGCCCAGCACGTTCCAAGGATCAACCAGGGCGCCGCACTCAATCGCGCGATGCAGCAGGTCCTCAATCTCCGGCGTCTGGACGAACGCCTCGTTCAGCCGACCTTGTTCGATCGCCGTGTGCCCCAGCGTCAGACGGCCGTCAATATCCGCCACCATCCGCGGCGCCGGCACGGGCAGTACCCGGGCTTGCCGCGCACTGGCATCCGGATGACCCATTAACGCGAACAAGTGCGCCAGATGCACATGTTGCAAATGCTTGGCTCGCAGCCGCGCCATGCGATGGTTTAGATGTTGTCGCGCCGCGCCGAACGGCTGCCGCAGTGCGATTGCCTCGTCCCGCAAACGCTGTCCATGGGGATCCGACAGTCCGGCCAACAGTTGCTGGTAAAACTGATCGCGATAGGCGGCAATCCGCGGCAGCAGCGTCGCCAGAGTAACGGAAGAATTGTGCGTATCGGGGCCACGCCCGCTTACCCCGGCGGCCATCAGCATCGTGCCTGCCAAGACAGCGGCAGCCTCGAACAGCAACTCGCTCTTCGGCAATTTACTGTGCTCGTGCAATCGCGACAGCAGCGCATCCAGCGTCACCTGCTGCACAATGAAGCGGCGATAGCGCCCCTGATTGTCGATCTGGTGCGGGTCCCACATGCCAAAGTGGTAGTTGGGCCGCTTATTGACGGGATGATCGAAATCGTAAGCCCGCGGGTCGAAGGCCAGCTCGTCCATCAGGTCCAGATCGAAGTAGGCTTGCTCGCGCAGCTCGGGGCTGGCGTCCCGCAGAATGTTCAAGGCCAACTCGACCACTTCCTCGTACCGGCTGGCGGCCGCCCCGGCGCCGCGCAGAGAGAGCGGCACGGGACGCACCCATTCGTGCTCGTAGGGTTCAATCTTTCGGGACGTCCGCAACACGGCCACGGGGCGATAGCCGATGAAATCGTTAAGCTGATCGATGGCGCCTTCCACAATGCGGTCTGGTTCGTCCCAAGGGCTGCCTTGCGCCAGCACGGCCTCCAGGCATCGCGCCAGGAAGAAGGACCCGTAGAGCCCGGCATCCGTCTGGTGGAACAGCAGATCGCGATGAAATTCGCGATATGCCGGGAGCAACCGCTCGAATGTCAGGCCAATGACGGCTTCTGCCTGATCGACTTCGGTGAAGGCCTCGGAAGATCCCTGCAGCCCGCGAAGCTGTTCCCGCAAGGCCGCGGGAAGGGCCTGCCAAGGCGCGGCCGCGGTGGCGGGATCGAGGAGCAGGCCCCGGTAGACGACGTTGATATTTCTCTGAAAGCGGGCATCGGGGGCGCCCGAGGAGAAGTTGAGATAGCCCAGCATTTCGCGCAAGGCCGTCCGTGCATCGCGAATCGCGTTGGCAGAATCCATGCGGGTCCCTATCTACCGAGCAGCGCGAAAGCGCAACCTCGCCGAGTCTCCCATCTTAGAAACCTCGCCGCGAATGCGGTAGGTGGGGGGATGGCCTTCGCTTGCAGTAAGGTCGTCAAACGGCGCAGCTAGCTGCCGAGCCCAATAAATGTCCCACCCAGCACCGTGTGGCTGCTGGTGTCATCTCGCGATTTCGTAGCGGGTGGCCAGGCCGGAGAGCGTGGCGTTCTCCGCAATGGCGTCGTGCGGCATGAGAACGTAGCGCCACGCCTTGCCGCCGCACCCGGCGCAAGGCTTCAGCTCCGTGAAACCTCGGCTCACTCGCACGTCGTGCCCGGACGCCTCTTCCCAGAAATGCTCCTGCATCTGGGCATGCAGGAACTGCGCGATCTGCCGCTGGTAGTACAGCAGCGCCTTGCGCACTTCGTCTTCCTTCAAGTAACCGCGAAAGTGGTTCACCGTCTGCCCCGCCAGGTCGTACAGCACATCGGCGTTATGGTCGTAGGAGACATCGTCGAAATCGACCAGACCGCTCACGATGTAATCTTCCAGCCGGGCCTCCTCGATCTCGCCGCGGCCCAAAGCCACAACCTCCCGCTCCCCCGTCCGCAAATGCTGGATCCACAGGTCCTCCGAGGGCGCCGGATACCGCAACGTCTCCAACTTCAGCGTAAACGGCCGAAACCCCGAGCGCACCTCGCCGCGGGGCACCACCAGGATCCGCGGCATGTCGATCGTCTGTCCAATCACCAGACGCGTCGTGCGGGCCACCACGCCGGCCACGTCCAGCTCCGCGGCCATGCCCGGCAGCGCCAACTGTGACGGCTGCAAGCGGCTGGTCACCTCTCGCACGATCTGCTCCTGCACTTCCGCCCTTTCCAGCGCGACCACGCTGGGGACCGCTTCGGGCTGCCGCTCCAATCGGCGAATCACGTCGTACGCAATTTGCGCCGCCTGCTGCTCGGCAGGTGTGGCAAAGGCCGGCGCGGCCGCCGTGGGCGCGACCAGCGTGCTGCTCGTGGCTTGCGCGGGCTGGATGCCTAGCTGGCTCGCCAACTGCGATTGAGACACCACCGTCACAGTCCGCTCGTCCAGTTGCTCCGCCGAAAGCTCCAGCGTCTCGAGCCGCAGCCCCGATCCGGGCTTCCGCGCCTCCTCCACAATCTCCTGGAACTTGTCGTGCGCGATAATGTTCAACCGATCGACCGCGCTCACCCCGGTCCGCTTGCCATACGGAAGCCGCAGCCCGCGCCCGATCGATTGCTCGATCAGGATCTTGGCGTTGGCCGCCCGCAACGGCACGATCGTGTACAGGTTCGTCACGTCCCAGCGTTCCTTGAGCATGTTGACGTGAATTACAATCTCGGTCGGCTCGGCCGTGCTCTCCACCGCCAGCAGCGCTTTGATCATGGCGTCTTCTTCCGCCCCGGTCTTGCTGGAATCGACCTGGATCACCTTCTCCCGGTACCGGCCCCCAAAGAATTCGGCAGACTCGATGAACTCCCGCAACTGGCCCGCGTGCGTCGTGTCCCGCGCAATCACCAGCACAAACGGCTTCACAATCGGCTGCGACGTCTCGCGGGCATACGTCTCCAGCTCCACCTTCACGCTCTCGTGCAGTCGCACGCCGTCTTCCAGCTTGAGCTGCTCGATGGCCTCCGCGGTCATGCCCGTCGGATTGAAGTCCTTGCGCGTAACCACGGCCGGCTCCTTCACAAAGCCATCGGCCATGGCGCGGGCCAGCGGATAGCTCAGAATGACGTTCTTGAACGGCACGGCCCCCTTGCTCGTTTCCACATACGGCGTGGCCGTGAGCTCCAGACCCAGCACCGGGTTCAGCTCGTTGATGGCCCGCACCCCGGCGGAGGCCCGGTAGCGATGGGACTCGTCCATGATCAAGACCAGGTCGTCCAGCCCGGCCAGATAATCGAAGTAGCTCTGGCCGATGTACTCGGAGAGCCGCTTGATGCGCGGCGATTTCCCGCCCCGCACTTCGGAGTTGATCTTCGAGATATTGAAGATGTTCACCTTGCAGCGGAACACTTGCTCTAACAGCGGGCCAGCCATCCCCTCGTGTTGTCCCCGGTGATGATTGCCGGCGGATCGGTGGCGAACTCGGCGATCCCTTTGAAGACGTACTTGGCGCTGTGGGGCGTAAAATCTCCTTGCAGCTTGTTGTAGATCGTGAGGTTGGGCGCCAGCACGAAAAAGTTCTTCAAGCCGTGCGCGAGGTGCAGATAGCTGATGAAGGCCCCCATCAGCCGCGTCTTCCCCACGCCCGTGGCCAGGGCGAAGCACAGCGAGGGAAAGTCCCGCTCGAAATCGGTGACGTTGGGGTATTCACCGCCAATGGTCGCCAGTGCCGCGGCGCGATCGGCGCCTTTCTTGGGCGGCGCAATCTCCGTGATGCGATGCAGAATCTCCAGCGACTCCCGCTGCGGCGGCCGCAAGCTCAGCCGTCCCGCAATGGCGTTGACGTGGCGGTTCATGGCGTGGACGGAATCCTTTCCGGGAGGCGCAATAAGGCCACATAACGCCCCCGGCGGGCTCGCCCCGCCGGAGCGCTGTTTGGCAACCAGACCGTTCCCCGCGCCGCGTCTCGCCACCGCCGAGCTTGTCTCGGCGGAGCGGTGTTTGAAGTCCCGCGGGCAGGTCTGCCGGATGGCCCCGCGAGCAAACATCGCTCCGGCGGGATGAACCCGCCGGTGGCGTAGAAAATCGTGCGTGGAGAGCGATGCGATCTGGTTTCCACACCGCGCTCCGCCGAGGCAAGCTCGGCGGGGGCGTTCGCGTTCCGCGATACGGGCGTGACGACGCGATCCACGTCAACTCCAGCTTCTGCTTCCGCGGCGTCACGATTCACGGCTCCTTTCTGGGCAGCTCTCTAAGTCCACAACGAGTGCAGCTTCCGATGGGAAGCCAGACGGACCGCCATCGCCACCGGCGGGCTTGTCCCGCCGGAGCGCTGTTTGACAACCAGCACGGGTCCGCACCGCGTATCTCGCCACCGCCGCTTCTTGTCTCCGCGGAGCGCTGTTTGGACGCATCGAGGGTAGCCGCCGCACGCGCAAACTCCAAACATCGCTCCGGCGGGATAAGCCCGCCGGTGGCGTAGAAAGGGAAATGAGATGGCGCGCGGTCTGGTTTTCAAACCGCGCTCCGCCGAGATAAGCTCGGCGGGGGCGGCGCTCCAACTCGACCTGGCCGGGACGAGCGCAATAAAAAAACTCGCCCCTGATGCACGTCACTCCGCGAACGGAGGAGCGGTGCGGCGAGTATGTTGCTGGAAGTATTGGCCGGAAGGGGCCCGTTATCAAGGCATTCATCGGCATCAGGGCGTCACCACTTGAGGGTCACGTCAACCGTCCGCTGGCATCGCCGCGGCCGGCGCAGCGCTCGATAAGGTAGGGGAAGAGCAAGCGAATTTCAAATGCGGTGCTGGCGTTCTCAAGCGCAGCCTGATTCTCCATGCTACGTCGCCGGACCCGCCGGGGGCTGCCTCGCCAGAAACTGGCCAGGCGGCAGAATCAGCACGCCTTCCACGGTCCGGCCATAGAAAGGTCCGAAGTGCCGCACATCGCCGGTCAGCAGGACCGTCGAGCCCGAGTAGATTGCCGCTAGCATGATCGGCTTGTCCTTCTCCGGCAGATCGATCGATAGGTCACGCTCCGGGACTTCGCCAATCAGGGTAACTGCGGCGAGGAGCCGTGCCAACTCCGGCAGCTTCTCTGCCGGCAGGTTGCGCTCTGCCTCCGTCTGGGCGTATTCCGAGCTCAGCAAGCTTACGTCTGGCAGGCGCCAGAGCTGCGCCAAATCGGAGTCGGGCCGCCAGGCGGCGGAGAACAACACGTTCGCATCCAGAAAGACCCGTTCCACGGGTTATCCCCTGGAGTGCCGGTAGTGCGGGATTTGCTCCGGATCGAGACCCAGCCGAAGCACTTCATCCCTTGCGGCTTGATAGTCTGCTTCGCTGATGGCGTTGGAGAGCAGGAATTCCGCCTGGCGTTCGGGGGTGTACTGCTCCGTCTCCGGCGGCTCTACCACATGCGCCAGCCGGAAAACCAATTTCACGCCGGCGGGCAGTTCGAGAATGACCGCGTCCCCTTCCTTGAGTTCGTCTGCGGAACGAACGCCCTGGGGCAGGACAATGCTCCCCGCCTGCTTGATTGGCGCGCTTTCGACGGTACTCATACTACGGGCCTCCCTACCCTCAACTATCGCACGGCCGACGACCGGGAATCAAGAGCATCACACCAGCCTCCATCGCAGATTCAAGATCGTCTGTAGAGATACCGTCTGGGTCAGCTTCCCTTCGATCTCTCCGATCAGGCCCTCGCGGCGCTGGTCGATCTGGTCCTGGGCCTCGAACAGGCTCTTACGCTTGGCGTTGCGCTGGCCTTCCAGGGCCTTGATCTGTTTCTGGCCGGCGAGCTTCTCTTCCAGCGAGAGGGCCAGCGTGGCCGTTCGCTTGGCTTCTTTGATCTGGCGATCGAACTCCTTGATTTCCCGCTCCAGGGCCACCTTCAGATCGTCGGCCCAGTGGTCGAGCTTATCGGCCTCCAACTCGAACAGGCCCGCGTTGCGCTCGGAGATGGCTTGCCGGATGGCCATCTGGCGGTGCTCGATCTGCTGGAGCAGATCGGCATGCGGCGGCTGGTCAGGCAATTCCTCCACCGCCGCGGCCGGCAGCGAGAACATCCGCCGGGCCGAGTCCTCGTCGATCCGATCTCCGCCATCGGTCGCCGCGGCCACCAGCAGATGGTCTTCCACCTGGTCCAGCGACTCGATGCTGAACAGACTCACGAGCAGCTCGCCGGACTGGCCGACGAACGGCCGCAGTCCACCGACCTTGGCCGAGGCCCCGGAGAAATCGAACGTGGCTTTGATCGAGGTTCACGCGCAGCTTGTCGTGGACCTCCGCGTCAAAATTCTCCAGCAGCTTCTGGCGGGTGTTCGTCATGGCGTCGTTGATTTCGGCCCCCAGCTCGAGCTGGAGCTGATCGAACGAGGCCTTGATTTCTTGCGGCGTACGGCAGCGCTGATAGATGCCGGCGATGCGTTTTTCGAAATCGACGCCCGACTCGATGGCGCCCAGCACCTCGTCGCTGGCGCCGAACACGCCTTCGAACAAGGAAAACTTCTCGGCCAGCAGACGGAACACTCGCTGATCGGCCTCGTTGTTGCGGTTGAGGAAGTTCACCACCACCACATCGTGCTTCTGGCCGTAGCGATGGCAGCGGCCAATGCGCTGCTCGATGCGCCGCAGCGCCACCTGAGCTTTGAGACGCGCGATGAGCGTGCCCAGCGCCCCGGCAATGGCGAACGTGGAGGAGGCCAGCAGCTTGCGCAGCACCAGCGTCATCAGCGTGCGCTGGCTGGCCGGCAAGGCTTGCAAATTATCCCGGCGAAGATACTCGGACACCAGGTTGTAGAGTCGGTCCTCGCTCTCGTCGGGAGTGAACTCCTCGACCATGGCATGGCGGCGCGTGTAGGGAATGTAGGCCGTGACCTGGCGGCGGAGCGTGCGATGGCACAGGGGCTTGAGCCGCGCCTTGAGCGTCTCGAAGACGGCCGGATCGTTGAGGTTGGCATACTGCTCGCGAAAGCTCTTCAGGTCGCCGAAGGCATGATCGTCGATGATGCTCACCAGGCCGAACAGCTCCAGCAATGAGTTTTGCAAAGGCGTGGCCGTGAGCAGCAGCTTGGGGGCGTTTTGCAGCGCGAGCTTGAGCGTATTGGCGATCACGTTGCTGGGCTTGTAGACGTTCCGCAGCCGGTGGGCCTCGTCGATCACCACCAGGTCCCAGCGCACGGCGTTCACGTCGGCTGCCTTGGCGCGGGCAAACTGGTAGGAGCAGATCACGATGGCATCGTCGATCTCAAACGGCCGGAATTGACCGCGCCGGGTCGCCTCATTGTAAGAACTGGCCTCCAGAATCCGGCAGGGAAGGAAGAACTTCTCCTGCATCTCTTGATGCCATTGTTTGCGAAGATTGGCCGGCGTGATGGTCAAAATGCGGCGCTTGCGCTCGGCCCTTTTCTGCGAGAGCACCAGGCCCGCCTCTATCGTCTTGCCCTAGCCGACTTCTTCGGC
>JBGTDH010000951.1:0-2255 GCA_041748435.1 Pirellulales bacterium | reverse complement strand
CTCGCAGCCGACGATCGGCACGCCGCGCTCGGCCCAGGGGAGTAATCTCGCGATGTTCTCGCGGGCCAACTGCTGCGCTTCGCCCACGAGTCCTTTGGAGATGATCGCGCGGCCGCAGCAGGGCAGGCCGGCGAGGTGGACCTCGTAGCCCACGGCTTCCAGCACTTGCACGGCCGCACGGTTGACGCGCGGCTCGCAATAGCTGGTGAGACAATCGTCCAGCAGCACGATCGGGCCGCGAGACGGTTGATGCGCTGCCTTGTGCCGATGGAACCATTTCTGAAAGCTGTTGCGCTCGAAGCGCGGCAGCGGCCGCCGGCGATCGACGCCCAACAGCTTCTCGTGCAGCCAGGCGCTGCCGGGCAGAGAGAGCAGCCAGTTGGAAAGCGGGGCGAAGGCCGAGCCCAGGCGATTGAGCTTCGCTACGTGACCCATCGCCCGCACGGAAAGAGGCGTGCCGTGCTTCTTATAGTAATGATCGAGAAACTCGACCTTCATCTTGGCCACATCGACATTCGACGGACATTCGGCCTTGCAGCCTTTGCACTGCAAGCACAGATCGAAGGTTTGATACAGCCGCTGGCCGGTGAACTCCTCAGGCGGCAACGCGCCGGACAGCACCAGCCGCAGCGCATTGGCTCGGCCGCGCGTGCTATGCTCTTCGTCGCCCGTGACCATGAACGAAGGGCACATCGTGCCGGTGCTCGTCTTGCGGCACAGGCCCGAACCGTTGCACAACTCCACGGCGCGGGCAAAGCCTCCCTGAGAGCTGAAATCGAGCGTGGTCTGGATCGGCAGCGTCTTGTAGCCGGGAGGCTGCCGCAGATTCTCCACCGGGCTGGGACCATCGACCACTTTGCCGGGGTTGAGCAAGTTCCGCGGATCGAAGGCCGCCTTGACCTCCTTGAAGGCCCGGTAGAGTTGTTGTCCAAACAGCTTCTCGTTGAGAAAGCTGCGCGACAGGCCGTCGCCATGCTCGCCGCTCATTGCCCCACCGAACTCCAGCACCAGGTCCGAGACAGAATCGAGAATCCGCCGCATGCGGTCGAGGTCCTCGCGATTGGAAGAATCGATCAGCGGGCGGATGTGCATGCAGCCCACGGAGGCATGGCCATAGAACGCGCCATCGGTCCCCTCAGCATGCAGAATCTCGCGGAAGCGGCGGACGAACTCGGCCAGCTTGGGGGGATCGACGGCCGTATCTTCCACAAACGCGATTGGCTTTCTCAGGCCGGGAATGCCCATCAGCAGCGGCAGCGCGGCCTTGCGGCAGGCCCAGATATGATCGCGCAGCGCAGGATCGGTTACGGGAAGAATGTGAAATAATCCCGTCTGGCCGTGGAGCCTGGCGGTCAGCTCGTCCAAGCTTCGCCGCACTTCGTCCTGCGTATCGCCGCTGAACTCCACCACGATCAGCATTTCCGGATTGCCGACCACAAAATCGAGATAGTTGCGATACTCCAGGCTCTGGCGGGCCAGGTCGATAATCATGCGATCGAAGAACTCGGCGGCCGAGGGGCGAAACGAGAGCACCGTCTCCAAGGCCGCCGTGGAGTTTGCCAATGAATCGAAGTGCAGCACGGCGATCGTGCGTTCTTTAGGAAGCGGCACCAGATGCACCAGGGCTTCCGTCACCGTGGCCAGCGTGCCTTCCGCCCCGCAGATCAAACGGGACAGATTGAAACTCGCGCCCGGATAACGCTGCGCCTCGATCGCGCGCAGCCGCGCGACACTGGCCGGAGGCGTGAACCACGCGCGGCATTCCGGAATGAACTCATCCAGATTATAGCCGCTCACGCGCCGCAGGATGCGCGGGAAGCGGGTAAGCACCTCGTCGCGATTGGCCGCCACCACGCGCAGCATTTCCCGATGGATGCGCCCCTCGAGGGTCTGGTGCGCTGCGATCCGCTGAGCCTCCTCTCCCGTGCGTGACGCAAACCGCACCAGCGAGCCATCGGACAGCACAACTTCCATCTCCACGGCATGGTCCACCGTCTTGCCATGCAGAATCGAGCGGCTGCCGGCCGAGTTGTTGCCGATCATGCCCCCCAGGTTGGCGCGGCTACTGGTCGAAACATCCGGCCCAAACTGCAAACCATACTCGGCCGCTGCTGTGTTTAGCTGATCCAGCACCACTCCCGGCTGCACGCGGGCCGTCGCCGCCTGCGGGTCCAGATCGATAATCCGGTTCATGTACTTGCTGAAATCGAGTACGATGCCCGCCCCGATCGCTTGCCCGGAGAGGCTGGTGCCGC
>JBGTDH010000950.1:0-6156 GCA_041748435.1 Pirellulales bacterium | reverse complement strand
GCCGCGGCTCGCGCCGGTGATCACGATGTTTAAGGGCTTGTTCGCCATGGGAATGAGCCACGAAGTTGGTTTCTGCCAGGAATGCCGATCAGTATATAAGGCCAACAGCGGAAAGCGAAAAGCGGAAACCGGAAAACTTGCTTGCTCGACAACTCCGAGGCGCGTGCATTAAGCTACCACTCCCACGATCTAACTGTTGAGGTGCCTATGCCGTCTGCCAACTCGCCCCTGCCCTTGGAGACCGATTGTTCGACGGTCAAGGAACGGCTCGATCGGGGCGACGATTTTCTGCTGCTGGATTGCCGCGAGCGGGACGAGCATGCCACCGCGAACATCGCGCAAGCCGTTCTGTTGCCGATGAGCGAACTGGCGGCGCGCGTGGCGGAGTTGGAGCCGCATCGGCAGCGTGAGATTGTGGTGCATTGTCATCACGGGGGCCGCAGCCTGCGTGTCACAAACTGGCTGCGGGAGCAAGGCTTCGATCAGGTCCAGAGTCTCTCCGGCGGGATCGACGCCTGGTCCCTCCAGATCGATCCCCGCGTGCCGCGGTATTAGGACGACCTTTTGGAGGATCAGCCCCAGCCGATGTGTTCGTAGCCGAGCAGGCCGAGCACAAAGCCGACGGGAAAGCCAATAAAGAAGCCTCACCCTCGTGTCATCGGTCAACTCATCGCCGGGGCGCCGCACCGCTTCGCCGACAGGCGTGCGCGACTTGCACTTGGCGCAGCGCGTCTCCCGCTGCAACAGGAACGACCCACACACGGGGCATTTGCGTTTGTTCTCCGCGCCCGCGGACTTCTTCTTGGCAGGCGCCGCGGCTGAGGGCACTGACTCGACGCGCTGCGCGGCCAACTTGCGGCCATTGCGCAGATCGTATCCGCACTTGATGCACAGCGCACCGCGCCGGGCGGCAAGTTGTTTTGACAATGCGGACACGCGGTCGGAGCGCTAGCGGGAGCCGCGGGGGCGGACGCGAGCACGGAAGAACTTTCCGTGGGCGCCAGGCTATAGCCATCGTCCGCGGAAGCCGGCAGCGCCACGTTCACGGTAACATCCATAAACCGGCCGCACTGCGGGCAGCGCGTGAACTTATCGTTCACGGCGCGCGGCTGAAACTGTGTGCGACAGCCGGGGCACTGCACGAGCGATTCTGCGGGAGACGAAGCCACAACTTGTTCCGTGAAGCTGGGACGCCGCGTATGAGGGGGGCCGATGGGGGAGAGTATAGACAAACTCTGCAAGGCGGGCAAATACCACGCGAAGCAATCCGTTTCGCCTACTCGCCCAGCGTCGATTTGCGCCGCAGGATGTGATGGTAGTGCTGCGCGAAACGATGGGCCTCATCGCGCACATACTGCAACAGTCGTAGGGCAAAACTGTCTCGGCCCAGCCGCAGCGGCTCGCCGGCATCGGGCAGATAAATCTCTTCCTCGCGCTTGGCCAGGGAGATTACCATCGGCGGCGTGATGCCGAGGGCTGCGAACGCGGCCAGGCCGGCGTTAAGCTGTCCCTTGCCACCATCGATCAGGAGGATATCGGGGAACAGCGTGCCCTCTTCGTTCAGCCGCTGGAACCGGCGGGCCACCACTTCGTGAATGCTGGCGAAATCGTCCACGCCCTGCACGCCGCGGATCTTGTAGCGCTTGTAGCCGGGCTTGAAGGGCACGCCATCAATGAACTGCACCAGGCTGGCGACCGTCTCGCCGCCTCCCAGATGCGCGATATCCACGCCTTCAATCGTGCGCGGCATCTCGGCCAGCTTGAGCACTTTCTTCAGGCCGGCCAGACCTTTCTTCGGATCGATGTAGAACACCTCGGGCTGCACATGGGTGTCCAACTCGCCGCGCTCGTCCAGCGTCTGCAGCATGCGGATCTCGTCTCGCAAGCGGGCGGCCTTTTCGAACAACCGCGCCTGGCTGGCCGCGAGCATTTCCTCCTTTAACTCTTTGAGCAGCGAGACTTTCTTGCCTTCCAGAAACATCCGCAGCCGGTGGATGTCTTTGCGATACTCTTCCTTGCTGATCCGCAGATTGCACGGCGCCGTGCATTGGTTGATGCTGGCCAGCAGGCACGGCCGGAACCACCGCCACTTCTCGTCTCCTTCGTCGATATCCAGCGAGCACGTGCGGAACTTGAAGATCTTCTGCAGCACTTGGATCGCCCCGCGCAGGCCGCCGGCGCTGGCGAACGGACCATACAACTTCGTGCCCCGATCGTGTGGCACGCGAGTGAACTCCACTCGCGGGAAATCCTCGCGCGTGAATATCTCCAGGTATGGAAAGCTCTTGTCGTCCTTCAGGTCCACGTTGAACTTGGGCTGCGTGTCTTTCACCAGCCGGGCTTCCACGAGCAGGGCATCCACCTCGCTATCGGATTCCAGGAAGTCAATATCGCAAATCTCGCGCACCAGCTCTGCCGTGCGGCGATCTTCGGCGGCCGCTTTAAGAAAATAGCTGGCGGCCCGCGAACGCAGGTTCTTGGCCTTGCCCACGTAGATCACGCGGCCGGCGGAGTCCTTCATCAGGTACACGCCGGGCTTCTGCGGGAATTCGCGCACCTTGGCCCGCGCCCGCCGGAAGCCGGTGGCCTGCTCGGCGGAGAGTTGCAGCTCCTCCGGCTCCAAAAGGGGCTCCGGATTCTGCGATTCGGTGGATTCGGCTGCGTCGGACATTCCTTGTCGCTCTTAGGCTGACAATACGGCCGCCTGTCGGCGTCGTGGGCATTATACGCTGGAGTGGAACGGAAGCCGTCGATCAGATGCTGGCCGAACGCCAAAAGGCGCAGAAGGCCGATCGCCGAGCGAAATCCGAAAAGGAGCGGGCCAACGCCGAAAAGCACCGGGCAGAACGTCTCGCGGCCCAGCTTCGCTCTCTGGGCATCGAGCCCGAGGTGTGATTTCGGCCTACCGCTCGCCCCAGGTCTCGCGCAGGAATCGCACCCAATTGCCGTGCATGATGAGTTCGACGTCAGCTGGAGGATAACCGCGGCGGGCGAGCATCTCCGGCAACTTTGCCAGATCGGCAATTGTGTCGACATCCAAGGGACTCTGCTCGCGACCGAAGCCGCCGTCCAGATCAGTGCCGATGCCCGAGTGCCGTGCATTGCCGGCGAGCTGGCAGACGTGATCGATGTGATCGAGCATGTGTTCCAGCGTCACTCCCACGTCCTGTGGCTTGGTCTTCTTGCGCTCCCAACCGGGGACCATCATCCAGGCATCCAGCGCCGCGCCAATCACCGCCCCGCGCTCGATCAGCAGCTTCAGTTGCTCGTCGGTGAACTGCCGTTCGTGCGGCACCAGCGCGCGGCAATTGGAATGGCTGGCCCATACGCGGCCGTGGTAGTGATCCAATGCTTCCGCGAAGCTGTCGTCGCACAAATGCGTGGCGTCCAGAATGATGTCCAGCCGCGCGATCTCGTCCAGCAGCTCGCGCCCAATCTGGCCAATGCCCCCCGTGGCATGCGTTCCCTGGGCATACGTGCCCGGGCCGTAGTGTGCAGGCCCAATGGCCCGCAGTCCCTGAGCGTAGGCCCGCTCCAGATGCTTGGGCGTGAGAAGGGAGTCTGCCCCCTCCAAGCTCAGGATGTAGCCGATGGGCGTCTTCTCCGGCGGGCCTTTCTTCCACAGCTTGATGTGACGATCCAGCCCCGCCGTATCGACGATCTGCACCATCTCCCCGGCGTCTTCCATCGCCCGATACCAGGCCAGTTGCCCCTGCGTTTCCGCCCAGGCAATTTCGGGACTGTGATAGCCCGGCAGCTTGTTTTGGGGCTTCACATAACGGGCAATCTGCGTCGCCACCACCAGTCCAAAGCCGCCGCGCCGCAGCTCCGGCAGGGCCACGGTTCCTTGCCCTCGATCGACCTTGTCGGTTTGCCCCTGCTCGCGCTGACGGATCTCCGACACGCTGCGCGTCAGGTCTCGATTCCAGAGCAAGGCGTTCATGCTCAGATCGAGGTGGGCATCAAAAGCCAGCATCGGTACAGCGTCGGACATGGCCATCATCAGCGTCGGAAAAAAGGGGCGGGGCCAACTTGGCGGGGGGGCGTGAGCCCCCCTGGTTTTTCAGACCGTGCGGAATGCGCGTGGCCGCGATCTACTCGGGAAGCTTGGGGGCCTTGATCAGAGGGTAGCTCTCGCTGGCCAGGCCTTCCTTCAGGAAAGTCACGAGGTCCGACTTCTCTTGCGACGTGAGTTTGAGCACATAAATCTCCTCGTCCAACTGTGCGTTGGGCGTGCCCCCTTTGTCGTAATAATCGACGACCTCTTCCAGCGTCTTCAGCCGCCCATCGTGCATGTAGGGGGCCGTGCGGGCGATTTCCCGCAGCGTGGGAGTCTTGAAGGAGCCGCGATCTCCGACGAGCCTGGTTTCCGCCTGACGGCCCTGATCGGGTTGGGGATCGTCGATGCCCACGCCGACGTTGTGAAACGCGCCATCGGTAAAGTTGGCGCCTTGATGGCAGGCGCTGCAGTGCCCCTTGCCGAAGAAGACCTTCATGCCGCGCTGGCCGACCTCGGAGAGGGCCTTGGTGTCGCCGGCCTTAAAGCGATCGTAAGGAGCATCGCCGGAGAGCACGGTGCGCTCGAAGGAAGCGATGGCTTTGGCAATGGCATCGGGATTGGCATCGCTGCCGAACACGGCCTGGAACTGTTTCTTGTAGCCGGGAATCTTGTTCAGTTTTTCGCACAGGGCATCCAGCTTCAAGTCCATTTCGATCGGGTTCTGGATCGGCCCCAAGGCCTGACCTTCCAGGTGCAACGCGCGACCATCCCAGAACTGGAAAGTCTGGTAGGCGCTGTTGATGATCGTCGGAGCGCTGCGGCCCCCCTTCTGGCCGCGGACGCCCGTGGCAAACCGCTCTCCGTTGGACCAGCCCTTGGCGGGATCGTGGCAGGTGGCGCAGCTCACGGTGTTGTCGATCGACAGCCGCGGATCGAAGTAAAGCTGCTTGCCCAACTCGATCTTGGCTTCCGCCAGCGGATTGTTTTCCGGCGTCTTGAGCGGCGCCAAACCCTTAGGCGTCTTCAGCGGCTCGCTATCGGCCGCATGACTCAACGAACAACACAAGACCAACACCGAGGCAACACAGGAGTTGCGCATGATAAATACCAGCTAATCAGGGACGTCCGAGCGGGGTGAACAGCTCCCACATTCTGGTCTACGGGGGAGCCCATCGCAAGGACCCACGTCTAGTATGATGTACTGTGGAGGTAAGCGGGGGTAAGCGACCCCCGCACCGCTTGCCGCCTGCAGCCGAACGCTCGATACTCTGCTATTCTCCGCCCGTCCGAAGCCGCCAAGCCATGACACACACGATCACATCCGCCCGTTCGCAGCTACGCGCGGGTCAGGTTACGGCCGCGAAGCTGGTCGAAGATTGCCTGGCTCGAATTCAGCGTTACGAAGACCGCGTGCGGGCCTGGGTGCTGGTCGATGAAGCAGGCGCGCGGGCGGAAGCGGCCGAGTTGGATCGAGAGGCGGCTCGCGGCGAATTCCGCGGTCCGCTGCACGGCATTCCCTTGGGCATCAAGGATATTGTCGATGTGGCCGGCTGGCCGACGTTGGCGGGCTCGCCAACGCGCGCCGGTCATGTGGCCCAGGCCGATGCCGAAATTGTCGAGCGGCTACGCGCCGCGGGCGCCATCATTCTGGGCAAGACGGTCACGACCGAGTTCGCCAGTTTCGATCCCCCGCCGACCCGCAACCCGTGGAACCTGGAGCGCACGCCCGGTGGATCCAGCAGCGGTTCGGCCGCGGCCGTGGCCTTGGGAATGTGCTTGGGGGCGATCGGCTCACAGACGGGTGGCTCGATTACGCGCCCGGCCAGCTTCTGCGGCGTCGCGGGCTGCAAGCCGACCTATGGCCGCGTGAGCCTGGAGGGCATCGTCCCGCTGGCCCACAGCATGGATCATCCCGGCCCGTTGGCGCGCACCGCCGCCGATGTCGGCCTGCTGCTGGATGCGATCGCCCGCCAGGATCCCAGCGATACGTCGTTGGAACTAACAACGCTGACCGAGCCGCCGCGATTGGGCTTGCTCTCCGGGTTTTTTCAGGAGACGGCCACGCCGGAGGTATGGCAATCGATCGAAATGGCGGTCGCCACGCTGCGCGCGAGCGGGGCCGAGGTTCAATCCGCAACGCTGGAGTCCGACGTGGC
>JBGTDH010000949.1:0-11595 GCA_041748435.1 Pirellulales bacterium | reverse complement strand
GGAATGAGCTCGTGCAAGGCATCGAGCGCTTCGCGCCGGCGCCCCAGGCGAGCCAGCAAGGTCACATAGACTTCCGCCGGGGCGGCGCCGTGCTCTTCCCGATCCAACTCCCGCGCCTTGCGTCCGAACAGCTCCAGCGCCTCGTCGACACGCTGGCCCGACTGGGCGCGAAAGAACAAACCCTGCTCAGCGTAGGCATCGGAGAAAGGCTCGTCGCCCGCGTACTGATACTGCGATCCCAGCCGCCGGCCATACTCGGTCAAATCGGCCGCCAAGGCCAGCACAGCCGGGTCTTCCACCGCGCGGGCAAACCGCACCGCGGCACTCAGGTGGGACGTATCGATGTGGTAACTGCCATCGGCGAACAGCCAATCGCGATCGGCGACCAGCGCCTCGATCGTGGGCTCGCGCGGCGGAGTCCCCTCTTGCCGCGTGATCTCGGCCACGAGGTTATCCTTTAACTCGCCGTGCAAATGCCGGACGAGCAGCGATGCCACCTCTTGACGCTCCGCCTTGGGCCGCTCGTGCATGTGCGAATCGAACATGGTAATGGCATTGCACGTCCCGTAGTTTTTCAGCACGAGCTGGAACCCCAGCCGCGGACAGACGGCCTGATGCAGGGCCACTTCAATTAGCTCCTCGACGTTGTCTTCGCGCGGCTCGATCTGCTCCAGCGCCGCGGCTACGGTCTGCTTGTCTCCCACGGGCCGCAGATACATCCACGCCTCGCGCACGCGGCTCGCATCCAACAGCAGCCGCCCCACCTCACGGCAAGCCTCCAGATAAGCGTCTTCCACCTTGGTGCGCGTCGGCTCGGGCAGCTCATCCAACGAGGTGGTCTGAATGACCGGCAGCCCCAGCTTCCAGCGACCCTGCATCAGCCGGGCATCGAACAACTCGTGATACCGCTGCTCCTGCCGCAGTTGCCCGGTGAGCCGCTCAAAAGCCGCCTCCGCGCCCCCCGAGGAAAAGGCCGCCTGCAGCTCGTCAAAAATCGCGTCGGGCATGATGAAATCGCGTGGTGTGATGTTCGTGCCGTGAAACGGCATCCATTTTAGCGGCCGCACGGGGCGCGTTCTAGCCGCGCAATTGCCCTCGATGCCCTCGTTGCCTCGTTGGAACAAGCTTCACGGGCTTGCATCAGGGTTGGCGGGGAAGCTCAAGCAGGCGATCGTTCCTAATCCTCCGGATGATTCTGCCCTCATGATTCTGCCAGATATTTCCTCTCGTCTGCCACGCCTTCGCGTCAGAAGCATGTTGCATGGGTCGCGCAGAATCATGCGGGCAGAATGATGAGTTCAAGCAAACGTGCCACACGGTCTGGTCACGAATGACTTCGCGCCGCCCCCAAAACATGCGTGAACCGCGCGTTGAGGCGATGTACAATTATCTGATGGCCTTGCTCGGCAGCGCCCCGTGGTGAGTTGCTGGGGAGAAGCGGATGATGGCTAACGCACAGTTCCGAAAAGGCGATCAGGTCAAATTCCGATTAGGTCCACGATCGGTTCAAGGCGAAGTGAAGGAAGACCGTGGGCCAATTGGACTCAAGGGCCGGCGTCTGTATCTGGTTGTGTTCCGCACAGAGGCACAATCCACGTCCCCCTCTGAAATCGAGTTGCCCGCGGACGAACTTCAATTCGCGAGAGACAAGGTCTCGACGGAATGAGCGCCGAGCCTCCGGGGATCACGTGGAATAGTCCGCCGTCCTTCACTGCACTTGCGTCGAACTAAAGGCGTCACCCATTGTTGAGATGCACTGACTGCCTTTTTCCTCACCCGCCCCTGGTATGTCCCCAAACTGAGGCGCTCATACATCCGATGAATAATAATCACGCCTGATGACACTAATCTCTGACCAACGATACGTCGTACAATTCCCGCATCCGGGCCGCGAGCATCGGCCGGATGAGAGTGGCCATAAGGCAGCTACGTTATGCACGGACGGCCACGGTCGCTTGTTAGCCGAGCAGTGTGGCGAGTATGTGTCGCATGCGGACGAGCGTAAGGCAACGCCGGCTCTGCTGCATTTCTGGTGCGAGTGGGAATGCGAGGCGAACCGGATTCCAACGTTCTCACCGCGGTCGAAGGATGGCTTTCCGGGACACGCCTTCAAGCCCTCAATCCGACGACGGAAGGATTGGGCGAACCTGGCGAACACGGACCCTTGCGTATTCGGCCGGGCATTCCGCTACTGCGTCTGCAAGATGACCGGCAAGATGCTCGCTCTTGCGCCGGGCAGCGTGATTCTGTTTGGATCCAAACGGAAGAAGGCCTTCGTGCTGGACACCGTGTTCGTCGTGGCTCGTCATGTTCCCTACGACGCGAGCAGTTGGGAGAAGCTCGACGTCGAACCGCAGTATTGCGACGCGTGTTTGGCTCCGCTCTTCAGTGGCTCCGGCTGCACGGAGGATGACCGACGACTGCGCCTCTATGAGGGTGCGACACTGGAAAACACCGTTGGTGGTATGTTCAGCTTTTTCCCGTGTCAACGCGCGGCAGAGTCAGAGGGGTTTGCGCGTCCGAGGATCAAACTTCATCGAATCGTGAATCCCAAGCTCGGAATGGGCCTCCGGATTGGCAATCCTGTTTCACTCGAAACCGCCGGGCGGAAATGGCGGGCGGTCGCAAAACAGGTCCTAAACGTCGGGCTCGATCTCGGAGTTCGAGCGGACTTTCCGCCGTATTCGTAACGAACGCGTGTCTGGCGGAGCATAATGGGACGCAGCCCAAGCGCGGAAGGATTAAGGCAAGCGGCTACTTGTCAGCCGTTGCGGCCGTGTTACTCTCAATGTCGATGATGACTCTGATTGATTCGCTTATTGCGAAGTATCCAAGGGCCAGTGTTCCGAAGAACATGATGTTCCAAATCGTCCCAATCAACAATCCGACAATAGAACCAACACCGGCAAGGGCTTGAATGTGTTCCGCGGCTTCGGAACGTGCATGGCCCGCTAGCCCCCCAAAAAACGTGAGAATCAAAAACGCTTCGGATAGAACTGCAAGCACTATCGCGAAAACTCCCAGAATTCGAAACACCCAAGAAATAGTGATTAGCGCCGGATATTTGTTGCTGCGAAACCGTTTTCTTGAGAGAAACGAACTGGCTGACGAAACGCTCGAATTTATGGCGCTGAAATCTAGGCTGGATTGCGGTTCAGTTGCCTGCGGAATTTCCGGGAATTGCAGCGGATTCCCACATTTAGGGCATTTGACCGTTCGGCCAGCATTGGTCGCATCGACGATCAGAGGCTGCTGACAGTGAGCGCAGTTTACCTGCATGGCGCTCCCTCTTCGATGCACTGTTTGAATCAACCCCACGACCCCGTTTTAGCGGCCGCGAGGAACGCATTCTAGCTCTAGCCGCGCTAGCACGACGCAGTACGCCGGTGGTGCGAGCAGATAGTCTAAGTCGTACCGAGACCTCCAGCTTCCCCGTGATCTCACTTGGATCCGAACAGTGTCTCGACGTTCGCCGAGCCGCTCTCTTGATGGTAGCGCTTCACCAGCGCGCTGGAGTCGAGGAAGTAGCGAGCCATCTACCGTTCGTCTCGCTCCTGGCAGATGACGTCCGACAGCGAGCCACGGAAGACCTTGAGGGTCTGGCGAGTTTCTTCGACAGAGGGCGCCGCTGCCAATTCTCGGAAACACCTTTCCATGTATTCCACATCAAGCAGATCCGCGACGTCCGTCAGATCAACAGAATTACTCTTGGAAGCGATCACCAGCGAGACTCGCTCGCCACTGGCGAGGTTCACCGGTTCTTGGGGTCGGAACACGCCATTTTCGTAGATGGCGTCAATCGTTTGGCTCATATCGCTATGTTACCCCGCTCGCTAAGCACAAGCCAGTCACAACGGGGGACGTGGAGAATAGCATTGGTAGGCGCGATCGGCACGATCACCACGTCAGGCCGTGGTGATGGACGCTGGCGGCGATGGATCGGCGGTGAGCGGCGCGGCAGGTTCCGCGGCTGCGGGAGTGGGGATCGCTTTTTCAGGCACTGGCGTTGATCTCGGCTCATTGAACCAACGAATCACGTAATAGAACACTGGCGTGAAAAAGATGCCGAAGATGGTCACGCCCAGCATGCCGCTGAAGACGGCAATGCCGAGGGTGGTGCGCATCTCGGCCCCCGCGCCCGTGGCCAGCACCAAGGGGACAACGCCCAGGATGAAGGCGAACGATGTCATCAGGATCGGCCGCAAGCGCAGCTTGCAGGCCTCCACCGTGGCCTCGAAGCGGGGCTTGCCTTCGTCCTGGAGTTGTTTGGCAAACTCGACGATCAAGATGGCGTTCTTGGCCGCCAACCCAACCAGCACCACCAGCCCAATCTGCACGAAGATGTTGTTGTCCAGCCCCGCCAACACTACGCCCACGAGGGCGGCGAGAATGCACATGGGCACGATGAGAATAATGGCGACTGGCAACAACCAACTTTCGTACTGAGCGGCGAGGACCAAGAAGACGAACACCACGGCCAGCGGGAAGACCAGCTTGGTAAGCAGGTCCTGGCCAGCCAAGATCTGCTGATAGGTAAGCTCGGTCCACTCGTAGCCCATGGTGTCCGGCAGTTCGGCGGCCGCCAGTGACTCCATGATGCCGATGGCCTGGCCCGAGCTGACACCCGGAATCGTGCTGCCGCTCAATTCGGCCGAAGGGTAGAGCTTGTAGCGGTTCACGATCGGCGGTCCGCTGGTGTCCTTGACATTGATCAGCGTACGCAAGGGGACCCGTGCTCCGCGGGCACTGCGAACTTCCAGGCGGCCGATGTCTTCCGCCTGCATGCGATAGCGTGGATCGGCCTGGACGTTCACCTGCCAGTTGCGATTCTGAAAGGAAAAGTCGTTCACATACGCGGAACCGAGGAAGGCTTGCAGCGTGGTGTGAATCTCGTCCAGCGAGACGCCTTGAGACTTGGCCTTCTCGCGGTCGATCTCCACAAAGAGCTGCGGCTGGGCGACGCTGAACGTGGAGAACAACCCGGCGATGCGAGGATCGGAGCGGCCGACTTCGCTCAGGTTTTGCACCGCGCCTTGAACCGCGCGCAGGCCCGCGCCGCGGCGGTCCTCGACCTGCAACTTGAAGCCCCCCGTGCTCCCCAGACCTTCCACGGGAGGCGCACCAAAGATGGCCACTTGGGCTTCGGGATAATTGCTGAACTTCTCACGCAGCCGCTGCATGACTGCAGGCGCCGAGAGCTCTTCGATGCCAGCCCGCTCCTCAAACGGCGCGAGGATCACGAACATGCCGCCGGCATTGCTCAGGTTGGTGCTCAGGATCGTGGAGTAGCCGGGCAGATCGATCGTATGCGCCACGCCTTCGGTCTTGCGGATGTCGTCGCTGAGGCGGCGCATGAGCTCATCGGTCCGCTCCAGGCTGGCGCCATCGGGGAGCTGGGCGTTGACCACCAGATACCCCTTATCCTGGTCGGGAATGAATCCCTTGGGTACGCGAATGAGCGAGAACACGGTCAAGCCCATGAAGCCGGCGTAGACGAGCAGGACGATCAGGCTCAGCCGCAGGAGCAGACCAATTGTCGCGCCGTAGGCCGCAATGGCTAGGTCGAACACCCAATTGAAGCCGGCAAACAGCTTGCCCAACGCAAAGTTCACCGGGTAGCTCAGCAGCCATCCAACGATCGCTCCGACCGCGAAGACCACGATCCGGAGCCACCAAGGCGCCGCGGGTCCGCCGTGACTGTGGCTGCCTTCGGTGGGATGCAGCCCCATGGCGGAAGCGGCAAGGGGCAAAAGGAACACGTACGCCACGAGGCCGCCAATGATGGCAATTCCCAACTTCGGCAGCGCCTCTGCGTGGCCATGCCCATGCTCGCCCTGAACGTGCGGCTTGAGCAGCAGAGCGCACAATGCCGGGCTTAGGGTGAGCGAGTTGAATGCCGAAATCACGGTCGATGCCGCGATCGTTAGGGCAAATTGCTTGTAAAACTCACCCGTAATGCCAGCCATGAAGGCCGTGGGTACGAAGACAGCACACAACACGAGCGAGATGGCGATCACCGGCCCGGTGACTTCGAGCATGGCCTTGCGGGCCGCATCGCGCGGAGAAAGCCCCTGGGCCATCCAACGTTCGACGTTCTCGACCACGACGATGGCATCGTCCACAACGATGCCAATCGCCAGCACCAGGCCGAACAGCGAGAGGTTGTTGAGCGAAAAACCGAGCAGGGCCATGAAGGCAAACGTCCCCACCAGCGAAACGGGCACGGCCACCATCGGAATGATCGTGGCCCGCCAGTTCTGCAGAAACACCAGCACGACGATGAATACCAGGATGAAGGCCTCGATCAGCGTGTGGTAAACACTGGCGATCGATTCTTGCACAAACACCGTGGTGTCGTATTCGATGCGGTAGTCTACGCCCTCCGGGAACGCGCGGGTCTTGAGATCCTCCATCTTGTTCCGAATCGCCTGCGCGGTACTCAACGCGTTGGAACCGGGCAACTGGAAGACGGCTAATGTTGTGGACGGCTGCCCATCCAGGTAACTGTTGACGTCGTAGTTCTTGGCGCCCAATTCGATGCCGCTCTCTACGATGCGGCCGTCCTTGTCGTAGACAGGGTCTCGGACCACGTCCCGCAAGTAGACGAGTTGCCCCTCATCGCCGGCCTTGACGATGATGCCCTCGAACTGCTCAGCAGACGATAACCGCCCCTGGACGTTAATGGGAAGCTGAAACGGCACGATGGCGCCGGAGGGAATCGGCGGCTGCCCGATCCGGCCGGCGGCTACCTGCACGTTCTGCTCTCGAATTGCCCGCATGGTGTCGCTGGCAGTGATCTGGCGCGACGCCAGCTTATTGGGATCCAACCAGACCCGCATGCTGTAGTCGCGCGGGCCCAGAAAGGCCACGTCTCCCACGCCTTGAATGCGGGCCAGGTCGTCTTTGACATTCAACGTGGCGAAGTTGCTCAGATAAAGCTGATCGTAGCGAAGGTCCGGCGAAACCAGATTCACGCACATTAGAATGCTGGGGGACTTCTTCTTGGTCGTCACCCCCAACCGTTTGACCTCCTCGGGGAGCTTGGCTTCGGCCACAGCGACCCGGTTCTGCACGAGCACTTGAGCCGTGTCCAGGTTCGTGCCCAGTTCGAACGTGACGTCCAGCATCATCTGGCCGTCATTGGTGCATTTGGAGGACATGTAGAGCATTCGCTCTACGCCGTTGATCTCCAACTCGATGGGGGTGGCCACCGTTTCCGCGACCGTCACCGCGTTGGCGCCGGGATAATTGGCCGTCACCTGCACGGTCGGAGGCGCCACGTCCGGATACTGAGCGATCGGCAATTGCGACAGCGCCACGACGCCCACGATCACAATCACGATCGAGAGCACGGCGGCGAAGATCGGCCGATCGATAAAAAAATGGGAGATCATGGGGTTACGATCCGCTCCTCACAGGTTTGCCGTCCGCGTCCATCGGCTCAATCGGGTAGTTCACCCGCGCACGTTGCAGCCCCAGCACGATGACCCAGTCCTTGGGTTGCAGGCTGGAATCTTCCCCTTCGCTGGGAAGCACCACGCGCATCCCATCGGGCAGTAGCTTGCCGGGCCGAATGTTGCGCCGGACAACGACGTTTTTCTCATTAACACCCAACACGTATTTCTTGTCCTGATCGGTCAGAATCGCCGTGTCGGGAATGAGCAGGGCCTGATAAGGCTGGCTGACGGCCACCCGCACGCGCACGCGGCCGCCGGGGATGAATTCTGCTTGGGAATTGTCGGCCTTGCCGCGGACTTGGATCGTGCCCGTGGCGGCATCAATGCGGTTGTCGGCGAAGTCCAGGATGCCTTTGCGCGGAAAACCTTCATCCGTCTCCAGGCCGAACTCGAAGGGGGTCTGCGATTCCTCCAGCCGCTTGAGCTGCTCGGCCTTGGTGCGCGGGTTCCGCTCGCGGTAACGCAACAGGGCGCGCTCATCGACGGAGAAATAAACATAGATCGGATCGAGCGCGACGATGGTCGTCATTAGCGGATCGCTGCCGCCGGCATTCACCAAGTTGCCTTCCGTGAGCAATGCACGGCCGATCTTGCCACCGATCGGCGCCGTGACTTTCGAATACGTCCTGTCGAGCTCTTTGCGTTTTACCTCCTCGTTGCCGGACGCGATCTGGGCGTCCCAGGTCTTGCGGACGGCTTCCGCCTTGTCCACTTCACTTTGCACGACCACCTTCTTCTCCAACAGCCCGCGCAGGCGAACCTCGTCGCGCCCCGCGGCATACTGCTGCGCCTCGGCGATCTTGACCTGCTCGACCGCCCGATCGATCTCCGACTGAAACGGCCGTTGGTCGAGCTCAAACAGCGGATCGTCCTTGGCGACGAGATCGCCATCCTTGAAGAGCACCTTATCGACGTGGCCGCGAACCCGCGACCGCACTTCCACGATCGCGGAGGCCTCGGTCCACCCGTTGTAATCATCGTAGTCTGTGAGTTCCCTGGTCTCCGGATGCTGAACCGTGGCTTTGGGCGGCGGCAACTCGGTCGCCGCCGGCGCCGACGAGCAACCGGACATCCACGGGAGCAAGAGCGTCGTGCTGATGAGAATCAGGAAGCTGCACCGAGGGTCCGCCATGCGTCGGGCGCAATGAGGAAGTCGACCAAAGTTGCACATGCAAATCTCCCAAGCCGATGTGGCTTCTGCCGGCGCCCTGCCGCGCGTCGAGTGACTGAAATGCCTAAAGCTGAGCCGCGAATGCACGGCGGAAGAACCGGGCACAAGGATTCTATCGTTTCGGCCGGATGATCGAAAGCCTCGCAGCCGTGTGAGGAAAATTAATATTTGACGCCACGCTTACCGCCAATTACAACGCGGAGAGCCACTTTTTCATTTCCCGCATCCTTGCATCTTCCAGACGAAACGAGCCGCCCGTGCATTCTTGCCGTACATCACTGCGTCGGACGCTGGTGATCGCCTGCGTTCCTTGCTTCTTGATGCAGTTTTCCTCCGGAGCGACTGCGCAAACGCAATTCCAGGATCTGCTGTCGCGCGTGCCGCGGTCGGCCAACGCCGTGACCATCCTGAATGTGGAGAAGGCCAAACAGAGCGCCACGGGCCAGAAAGAGGGTCTGACGGAGAAGATCGAGCAGGCCTTCCGCGATGGCGTGATTCGCGTTCCGCCCAGCGCGTCGCGCTTCGTGCTGGCCGCCGAGGTCGATCTCGAGTTCATGAGTCCGATTTGGGAGGCCGCGGTGATGGAACTGGCCGAGGCACCCTCCATCAACCTGATTGCTAAGGCCTATCGTGGAGAGCTGGACACCGTGGACGGTTTGTCTGCCGTGGTGTTGCCGCAAGACGCATATGTGTTGCAGTTGGGCAAGAACACCCTGGGGGCCATGTCCCCCGCCAATCGGCAAGCGGTCGTGCGGTGGGTTAAGGAAACGAAGTCCTCGGCCTCCGGACTCTCCCCTTATTTGCAAAAGGCGGCGGGCTACTCGGACCGCGCGGGCACCGAGATCATCATGGCGATTGATCTGGAGGGCGCCATTGCGCCCCAGCGCGTGGACGCCTACCTGCAATCGGTTGATTGGCTGTCGAAGGAAAAAGTGGATGTCCCCAAGCTCAAGCAACTTTTGGCGAGCGTGGAAGGCGCGCGCATCGGCGTGCGGCTGGGGAGCCCGCCCAATGGCCGCGTCACGATCGATTTCAAGCAGGCCCCGGCGCTGTCGGCGCCGTTGGCGAAACGATTGTTCCTGGAGCTGCTCTCCGCCAAGGGGATGCTCATCGACGATCTCGACAAGTGGCAGCCAGAAGTCCAAGGCACAACGGTCTCGTTGTCCGGCAATATGTCGACCGCCGGCATCCGCAAACTTCTCAGCGTGATTGAATCTCCAGCGCCGAGTTCCGGCGGCGAGGCCACGACCGCCAGTGTGGAGGGCGTCGCTTCGCCCGCGCAGGCCGCCAAGACCAAGGCTTATTTTCAGAGTGTTACCGGCATGTTCGACGACCTCAAAGACGATATGAAGGACGCTAAGAACCTGGCCTCGACTTCGCTCTATTTCGACAAGTACGCCCGCCGCATCGAGAAGATGCCCATGCTGGATGTGGATCCCGAAATGCTCGACTACGGCGCCTACGTGGCCGCGCAACTGCGTCAATCGTCCGGCTCTGTTCGAACGATGGGAATCCGCACCGGCGTGCGCAGCAGCGAGATAAACTCCAGCAACACCGGAAACGACTACTACTACGGCGGCTATGGCTATGGCCGCTACGGCGGCGGCGTAGCGGCAGGCGTGAACGACATCAAGGCCGTCGAGCAGCAGCGGGGCGTCGTGCGCGCTCAGGAGAAAGGGAGCATGGCGTCCTCGGTCCATGAGATCCGAGCCAACGTTATCGCCACGACCACCGACCTGCGTCGCAAGATGACGGAGAAGTACCGCATCCAGTTCTGAATCTACCCGGCATCAATCGCCATACTTCTCCGGCACAAAGCGCCGCCCTTCGAGCGAAGCCCGATCGTCGTATTCTCCGTCGCGGGACCGCTTGGGGAGTTTCACTTTCTCCCGCGGCGCCGTCTCGTAAGGGATCAGGCTCAGCAGATGCGCGATGCAGTTGAGACGCGCCCGCCGCTTGTCATCCGAGGGCACGATGTGCCAGGGGGAAAAGTCGGTGTCGGTCGCTTCCAGCATCTCGTCCCGCGCCCGCGAGTATTCGTACCAGCGGCTGCGCGAGGGGAGGTCCATGGGACTTAGCTTCCACTGCCGCAGCGGGTCTTCGATGCGGGCCTCAAAGCGTCGTTTTTGCTCCTCATCGCTGACCTCCAGCCAGAATTTGATCAGTTGAATCCCGGACTCAATGATGTACTTCTCGAGCTTGGGGCAAAGCTCCAGAAACCGACCGTGCTCCTCCGTGCTGCAAAAGCCCATCACCTTCTCGACCCCTGCCCGGTTGTACCAACTGCGGTCGAAGATCACGATTTCGCCGGCCGAGGGGAAATGTTGCACGTAGCGTTGCATGTAGAGCTGCGTCTTCTCGCGGTCCGAAGGCGCCGGCAGTGCAATCTGGCGGAAGACGCGCGGGCTAACTCGCTGCGTGATCGCCTTGATCAAGCCCCCTTTGCCAGCCGCATCTCGGCCTTCGAACACAACGATCGTCCGCAGACCCTTATGCTTGACCCACGCTTGCAGCCGGCAGAGCTCCACCTGCAGCTTGTCCAACTCCTTCTCGTACTTCTTGCGCTTCAGCTTGGCGTTGTCGGGATGTTGCTCTGCCATGTGAGGCTCGTCGCGGTTGAGAGTGCCTTTGGACGGCGGCGGATTCAGAAATCTCCCGTGCGCTGGCGTTCTAGCACGAACCGGTGGCCAACGCCAGCGTCGGCCTGCTCAGGTCGTGCGTAAATTTGAACCACGGGTGACATAGAGCGGGTCGTGACGTAGAAAACAGAATCACGAAAACACGAAAGAACGGAATCACGAAAGGAGAAAAGATGGGACACGAATTTGAAGAACTTTCGAGCAAAGTGATCGCCGCGGCGCTTGATGTGCACAACCTCAAAGCAACCGGCCTGTGTGTCGGTCTGCTCCTGAATTTCAACGCCCCCACCCTGGCAATCAAGCGCGTCGTGCCTTGATTCTGCCTCAT
>JBGTDH010000948.1:0-2502 GCA_041748435.1 Pirellulales bacterium | reverse complement strand
CGATCCGAAAGCACCGTCCGACCGGCAAGTAGCGCGGGCCGAATGATTTCCTCGACCATCTGAGCGCGGGCAGCCATGTAGAGCAGCATCTCCGCCCGACGGCTCATGCCTGCGTGACGCGGATCGAGCAGCACCTCTCGAATGGCCTCGCCGATCTCGGTGCTGCCGGGATCGCGGCAGAGCACAACCTCATGGCCGCGCGACGTGAGCCACTCGCGGAGCAGTCCCAACTGCGTCGACTTTCCGGCGCCGTCCAGACCATCGAGACTGAGAAACA
This sequence comes from Pirellulales bacterium, assembly GCA_041748435.1. GTDB lineage: Bacteria > Planctomycetota > Planctomycetia > Pirellulales > JBGTDH01 > JBGTDH01. The sequence continues at coordinate 2,225 of JBGTDH010000948.1, read as the reverse complement.
TCGTGTGCAAGCCGCAGCAATGCCGTTAGCGGGATCGTGACGCTATTGTAACGATTTCCCGCGCCCGCACAGCGGCCTTAGCCCGGGATAGCTGGCTTTTGCCCCGCCCTCATGCTATTAAAAAGTAAGCTCCTTCCAACGGCAATGCTTATGACCAGTCAGCCGGCATTTGAACAGGCCGTTCACATCAACCGCGAGGCATTCGCGGCTTTGCGCGACCAGATCCGCCAATGTTACGCGGGCAACTACGTTGTGTTGGGAGACGGCCAGATTCTTGCGTCGGCCAGCAGTTACGAGGAGGCCCTGGCGGTGTTCAAACGATTGCCGTCGCCGCCGGAATGCTACTTTGTGTTTGAGGCTGGCGACGAACCGGCTTTTGAAGTCTTCACGGATTATTGAAGGCCTTTGAGGATGGGGCGCACTTCCTGGCAAGCGTCGTCGTCCGGCTCCTACTGGATCGATATAGTAGTCGGTCACCTTCCGCTGCACTTGATGGTCGATACCGGCTTGACCGATCCGCGCAATGAACTCGCATTCGCACTGGAACCAGGCGTGTACGACCAACTCAGAAAGAGCCATCAACTCTCACGCTTCCGCACTCGGATCTCGCGCGATGCCAGCGGCAGATACGCCACAGTGGAAACCGCCGAAACGCCGGCCCAACTTTTCGACCCCAAAACGGGTCAACGTGTGGGCCCCGTGGTACGTCTCTTTGTCAGCCGCGGCGCCAGCAAAGTCCCGAGCCGAGTCGGTGTTCCATTCTTTCATCACTTGAAGGACTGCCGAGTGGAATGGAATCTTGCGGCACAAGACTGGTGCATCGAGTACGTGTAGACCCGAGGGTGGAGCTATCCCCGCACCTTTTCCCAGACGGAGTTGATGCCTTCTTGCACGCTGCGCGTGGCGGCGTCTTTGAGGATGTGGTCCTTCCCGGACTTCACAATCGCGCGGGCCACGAGATCGTGATCGGCCCAATCGGACACGCCATACTGCCGCACATCGAGATACGTCTCGGCGAACGTGGCCGAGAGCTTGGGGATGAATTCCACGCCTTCGGGCGTGCGAAGCACGTGGTAGTTCAAGGCGCCGTAGACCAGGCCCGCGCCCAGCACGACGCCAAACAAGACAGATCCCAAGCGGCTCATGATGTGTTCCTTCTCGAAAGGCCGGCGTGTACGCGTTTCAACGAGCGGCGTATAGTAAGGACGCATCCAAGGGGCACCAATGCCGGTTTGGATCGCCGGGCCGCGCGACGGCTCGAATCAGGCACGGAAGCCGGGAAAGAATTGCTATGACATCATCGCTATCTGCCACCTGGCAGCAGTTGGGTTCTCCCCGGCTGTTGGTGCTGGGAGATTACTTGCTCGATCGCGTAACGTGGGGCAATGCCGAACGCATCAGTCCCGAGGCGCCCGTGCTGGTGCTGCGGACCGATCGGCGGGAAGCGCACCCCGGCGGGGCCGGCAGCGTTTGCACCATGCTGCGAGCTTTGGACACGGAAGTGGTGGCGGCGGGCGCCCTCGGCAACGACGACGCGGGAGTAGAGCTGCGTCGCCATTTAATCGATGCCGGTGTTCGCGCGGCCGGTCTTCGAACCGTCGAGGGCGCGGCAACTGCCGTGGCCGATCGCTTGATTGGCCGCGCGGCTATGCGGCACGCGCATCAGATTCTGCGCATCGATTCGGAGTGTGCGACGCCGCCAGAAACGGTGCGTGACGAGTCCCTGGTGGGCGATGTTGTGGCTTCGATTGCCGATTGCCAGGCCGTGCTGATCTCGGATCACGCCCGAGGCGGCTGCACGCCGCATCTGCAACGCGCGGCCATCGACGAGGCCCGGCGACGCGGCATTCCAACCGTCATCGACCCCGGCGAGAGCGTCGATTATGAAGTCTATCGCGGAGCAACGCTGGTCACTCCCAACCGCAGGCAAGCCCAGGCGGCCAGCGGGATCGAGATCCGCAGTCCCAAGGATGCCATTCTCGCCGGCGTGCTGTTGTGCGATCGCTACGGACTCGCGGCCGTGGCAATTAAGCTGGATCGCGACGGTTTGGCGCTGGTGACGGACGACGGCTTGGAGCAGCATTTTCCCACACAAGTGCGCGAAGTGTACGACGTGACCGGCGCCCGCGACGTAGTGCTGGCCATGTTCGGCCTGTGCCTGGCCGGCGGGCTGACGTGCGAGCAGGCGGCGCCCCTGGTCAATCTGGCTGCGGGCCTGAAGCTCG
>JBGTDH010000947.1:0-5101 GCA_041748435.1 Pirellulales bacterium | reverse complement strand
TGCGTGACAATGTAAATCAGCGACCAGAACAGCAGGAAATTGAGCAAGCCTAATGCCAGCACAAACCAGTACACCTTGCGGCGAAAGACCTGCAGCAGCGAGACACGCACCAAGGCCAGGCATCCCAGCCAGGGAGACTGCAGTTCGCCGCGCCAGCCGTGATATCGCAGGTTGTCGATGCCCATAAGCGCGCTTAACATTGGCGGTGTCAGGATGCCGATCGCTCGGCGGTCGGTTCCGTGGTTACGCGGAAGAAAATCCGCTGCAAGTCTTCTTCGTCCGGTTTCAGATGCGTAAGCACCACGCCCTTGGCACTGGCGATCTGAAAGAATCTCTGCGTATTCCAACCGGCAGGCGCCGCCACCACGGCCTTGCCTTCCGCCGGCAGACGGGACACGTCCACGCCTTCCAGCCGCAATCCGTCCAGGAACGGGGCATCGGCGCCCAGCCAGCCGAGTTCATACACGTTGGAACCGTTGGTCTTGAGCTCGGCCATCGTGCCGGAGCGCACGACCGTTCCTTTGTGCAGCACCACGATCTGCTGACAAAGCCGTTCCACATCTCCCAACAGGTGAGTGCAAAGAATCACGCTCTTGCTTGTCTCGGCGATCAGGTCTTCGATCAAGCGAAGCATGCCATGTCGCCCGGCCGGATCAAGACCGTTGGTCGGTTCGTCCAGCAGCAGCAACTGCGGATCGTGAACGAGCGCGGCGGCGAGCTTTAATCGCTGCAGGTTGCCGGTGGAATATTCCTCGAGTCGCCGATAGCGCAGCTCCCCCAGGCCGACATAGTTCAGCACTTCATGCGCGCGGCGCCGGGCATCGCGATGCGGCATGCCATACAAATCGCCGGAGAGGGCCACGAACTCCACCCCTTTGAGAATGGGCACCGTGGCCGCCGTCTCGGGCATGTAGCCCACGCGGCCGCGCAGCAGACGGCTGGAACGGCGGATATCGCACCCCAGAATGGTCCCCCCGCCGGCGTCTGGCTTGAGAAGCCCGAGCAGAATCTTGAGCAGCGTCGATTTGCCGGCCCCGTTATTTCCCACCAGCCCGATGGTGCCGGCCGACAGCGACAGGCTGACATCGGTCAATGCGCGAACGCGGCCATAGGCGCGGCTAACTCCTTGAATATCGACGAGCTGCATAACGCCCGATTATAGCCAGCCCCGAGCGGCCGCGTCAGGCTTGGTCAGCGGTCACCCCACTCGTCACGCTCCGCACGAACCTGGGCCAAAATGTCCGCACTGCTCCGCAGCACGGGGCCGGTGCCGAAGGCATCGGCGATCGAGCCGCCGACTGAGGGGCCGCCGGAGTGATGACCAGTTCCGCCGTCCCCTCGGCGTCAGGCAGTGGCCCGTCCGGAATGAACGTCCTTCCGGCATACCGGCCGCGAATAGTTAGCGTCTGGCTCATGCGTCCCTTCCACATCGATAGGATATCGCCAGCGGTCGCACCCCGGAAGCCGTCCATCCCAACAGGGACATAGGCGCGGCTTACTCCTTGAATATCGACGAGCTGCATACGCCCGATTATAGCCAGCGAAACGCCGCCGTCGTAGCTATACTGCGGGCACAACATCGAAGCCGCAGCCCCGGACGCGTCTGCTTGAGGATGCCATGATTGATTTTTCCAAACCGCTGTCACGGCCCCGCAAAGTGGCCAAGAAGGAAGTCCTGCTCCTTGCCAGCGGCGACTTGCGGCTCTCGGCCAATCAGAAATGCTGGCCCGCCCAAAGGGAAATGGAAGAGAAGCTGGCAGGCGCCGTGGACTCCGCCGGGTATCACCTCGTGCGGGCTCACGATTACAAGCCCGAGGAGGAGCACGGCTTCATCGGATCGCAGAAGGAAGGCATGTGCGTGTTCGCCGGCATCGATCCGCACGCCCCGTTGATTGTGGCGGAGGCGGTGTGGCAATACTCCCATCACGTGCTGGCCGGCCTGACCACGCATCGCGGCCCGATTCTCACCGTGGCCAACTGGTCCGGACGCTGGCCGGGGCTGGTGGGCATGCTCAACCTCAACGGATCGCTGACCAAGGCCGGCGTGAGATATTCGACGCTCTGGAGCGAGAATTTCGACGACGAGTTCTTCACCTCGCGGCTGCGGCGCTGGTTGGAAAAGGGGGCCATCAAGCACAAGACCGAGCATGTGCTGGCGTTGGATAAAGCCAGGGTGCCGGCCCAGGAACGCAAGCTGGGCGAGTCTTTGGCGAAATCGCTGCAGCACTACAAAGCCATCATGGGCGTGTTCGACGAAGGCTGCATGGGCATGTACAACGCCATCGTGCCAGACGAGCTGCTGCATCCCACCGGCGTGTACAAGGAACGGCTCAGTCAATCGGCCCTGTATTACGAGAGCACGCAAGTCTCCGAGGCAGAAGCACGCGGCGTGCGGGAGTGGATGGAAGAGCACGGGATGAAGTTCGTCACGGGCGCCGACCCCGAGACCGAACTAACCGACGAGCAGATTCACCAGCAGTGCCAGATGTACGTTGCGGCGCTGCGCATCGCAGACGACTTCGGTTGCCACACGATCGGCATTCAATATCAGCAGGGCCTGAAAGACTTGCTGCCCGCGAGCGATCTCGTGGAAGGAACACTGAATAATGCCGATCGCCCGCCGGTGAAAAGTCGCGACGGCTCGCGGGTGCTCTACGACGGCCAGCCGCTGCCGCATTTCAACGAAGTGGATGAGTGCGCGGGCCTGGATGCTTTGATGACCTACCGCGTGCATAAAGCACTCGGTCAGCCCGTGGAGAACACGCTGCACGACATCCGCTGGGGCGATGCAGATCGCTCCGGGACCGTGCCCGACTACGTGTGGGTGTTCTTGATCAGCGGGTCCGCGCCGCCGGCGCACTTTGTCGATGGCTGGGCGGGGGCATCGAGCGAGCGTCAGCCGCCGATGTACTTTCGCCTGGGAGGCGGCACGCTCAAGGGCATCTCCAAGCCGGGGGAGATCGTCTGGTCGCGCGTGTACATCGAAGGCGGCCGCCTGCGGATGGACCTGGGCCGCGCCGGGGTCGTCGATTTGCCGCGCGAGGAGACCGAGCGTCGCTGGCAGGAGACGACCCCGCAATGGCCGATCATGCACGCCGTGACGTACGGCGTTTCGCGAGATCAGATGATGGCCCGCCACAAGAGCAACCACATCCAAGTGGCCTATGCCACCAGCGCCGCCGAGGCCGATGCCGCGCTGTATGCCAAAGCCTGCATGGCGCGGGAACTAGGCCTGAAGGTGTATCTCTGCGGCACGCGCCGCGGCGGGAAGAAGTGGTAGCCAGTCGCTTGCGGTTTCGCCGCGCTAAGCGCGGCCGGCCACAACATCACTGACGCAGGTTTGTCGAAGCGCGGGCGTTGGCGTTTTGCGACGGGCCGGCTTGCTGCAGCACGTCGATCACTTGTTGCGTGCGCAGGATGCCATCAAACACAACCGGCTGCTCCGGGCGTCCGGCAGGATAGACGGCATAGTAGGGAATCGCCTGGCTGGCATTGCCTAGTTTGGCCAGCAGCTCGTTGGCGGCCGGAGATTCTTCGGTCATGTCGGCGATCAGCGTGATGACGTTGTTGGAGTCAACGACCTTGCGAGTCTCTGCGGTATTAAGGGCCACGGCTTTGTTCGTTTTGCACGTGGGGCACCATTGCGCCGTGAAGTCGATGAAGACCGTGTAACCATGCTGCTGTAACAGTTCGAGCCGCCGTGGAGTGAATGCCTGCCACGGAAGCACATCGACCGGCGTGCTCTTCAGCCGTTCTTCGCGTTCCTGAAGGAACGCATCCCAATCGTTGCCAGTTCCGCCCGCTTCCAGTGCCGCAGCAATCTGGCGATCAAGCATGTTCTGAAAGCTGGTGGCCATATACTCGCGCACCACGCCGAAGGAGACGAGTCCCATCGCCCCGCTGAACGTCGCGGCCCATCCCCACGCTCGAAGCTTATCGCCCAGCTCCGCGGTTAAAGGTGTGCGGCCAATCCACCAGCAGGCGGCCCACAGAGACATCATCATGGCCACGCAAGGAACCAGATAGATCCAATGGATGCTCGTGAGCAGCCAGACCACGGTGCCCAGCAGCACGAAGCCCATGACTTGCTTGAACGTTTCCATCCAGGCGCCGGGGCGAGGCAAGAAGGCGATGAGGGAGGGGAACGCTCCGATCAGCAAGTACGGGCTGGCCATTCCCAATCCGACGGATGCAAACACCGAGTAGGTCACCGCCGTTGGCTGTTGCACGGCCCAGGCCAAGGCCGATCCCATGAACGGCCCGGTGCAGGGCGTGGCCAACACGGTGGTGAGAACACCTTTGAGAAATGCCCCCGAGGGCCCTTCCTTGCTGGCCAGGTCGTTGGCGTGTCCGCTTCCCACAAAGCCCGGGATGGGAATTTCCCACACGCCCAGAAAGCTCAAGGCGAAGACAAACACGATGCATGCCAAGGTGACGCCGAACTCCGGCCTCTGAAACAGATGGCCCCATCCGATTCCTAGCACAACCGCGGTGGACGCCAGGATCATGAACACGAAGAGTAGGCCCAGGCTGTACCAGATGTTGAGCATGAGTCCACGACCGCGACTCTCCCCCGCTTGTTCCACAAAGGAGAGCACCTTCAAGCCGATCACGGGAAAAACGCAGGGCATCAGATTGAGCAAGATGCCGCCCAAGAAGCCCCAGAACAGCACCGAGGCAAGACTGGTCGAAACCGCGTAGTCGGTGGTTATCGGGGGCGCCGGGCCTGGCACTGCTTCCGTGCCCGCAGCCGGCGGCGCGATTTGCGTGCCTTGAACGGCCAGTTTGGCTTCTGCGTATTTTGCATCGGAGAATGCCAGCGGCGTTTCGCCGGCGACGGCTCGCTCCGCGACTTGCACGGTCGCATCAAACCGGGCCGCCAAGGGTAAGTCGCACCCCGCGGGCCAGCACGTCTGATAGCCGATGATGCCCCCCACGCGATGCTCGCCGGGCTGCGCATTAGCAGGCAACGCCAGATCGATCGTCCAGGTGACCGGGCCCTCGTAGTAGGGACTGGAAGGATCGCTCGCTTCCCCCGGTGGACTGATCGGTTGGCTACTGGCTCGCGGCGCAGCAGCCCGCCAACCTGCAGGCAGATCGG
>JBGTDH010000946.1:0-2278 GCA_041748435.1 Pirellulales bacterium | reverse complement strand
TTATTTGCTTCCCCGTCTAAATGGACAGCCCGGAACGAGCCTGAACGAACCTACGGGGCCCGATGGGCCGTGTCAAGTTGTGCGAACCGTCTTAAGCTTCTGCAACCAACGCCCGCCGAATAGTGTCGGCCCGACTTGCGGTTCCGGCGCTGCCCATGCAGAATTAGAACATGCGTGACGCCCGCACTGGAATGGAGTTTAATCCATGCATCGGTTCTTGCCGTACTTAGTTCTGAGCTGCCTGGCTTCGATAAACGCCGCGGAGCCCGATTTGCCGCTGTTGCTGAAGCCCGGGCTGTATGTGCCGTTGACGGAGCCGCAATGCTCGTACTGTTCGACTGAGCATCGCAAGGGGCTGATTCGCGACGATGACCTCACGCTGGCCTGGATTCGCGGCAACCATAACGGCGGCGCCATTCCCGTGCGTCATTTTCTGTCGGGGCCGCGAGTGATCAACGACACCTATGGCCTGTTCTTTTACGATCCCGACGGCGGCTACGTGGCCGCGTATAAGAAAGACTATGGCTATAAGTTCCACGGTTGGCGCAACGGGCTGATGGTGGTGCAAGGACGCGACGGCACGCTCTGGTCGGCCCTCACCGGCCTGGCATTCGAGGGACCGCAGAAGGGCCAGCGGCTCGTGCGTGTGCCCAGCTTCACCACACATTGGGGCTATTGGCGGATGCTGCACCCGGAGTCGACGGCCTACAACTTGTTCGACGGCAAGACGTACCCGGTGACCGAGTTGCCCGAGGGCATCAGCGCCGATGCCCAGTCCTCTCGCGGGAAGTCCGATGTTCGGCTGTCCGCCGATCGCATGATCATGGGAATCGAGCGGGGCAACTCGGTGCGGGCTTATCCGCTCGATCCCGCAATAGAACGGGCCTGCTATAAGGACGAGATCGATGGCCAAGGCGTGGCCGTCTTCTGGTACGCTCCCACGCGGTCGGCCGTGGCGTATGAGGCCGGCGTTGAAGGGCGGACGCTCACGTTCTATAGCGACAAGATTTCTCCGGAAACCGCGCCGATCAAGGATCGTGAGACCGGGACCCGTTGGACGATGGCAGGGCGGGGAGTGGACGGTCCGCTGCGCGGCAAGGAACTGACGTGGGTGCCGAGCATTCAATGCCGCTGGCAGGCATGGAGCAGCGAGTATCCGCAAACGACGGTCTACGAGGCTCAAAAATGAAAGGGCTCGTCCTCGCTGGCATTGCGGGACTGTGGACCGTCAGGCTTCTGGCACAAGAGGGCGATGCGGCGCGCATCCGCGCCGCGTTGATCGATGCTCCCCGTGCGACCGAGGCTCGCCTGACGGATCTCAAGAGCCTCTACTCCGGTGTGGTCCTGGCCCTGGGCGGCGAGGATGCCGAGTCGGCGGAGGCCGATCGCCGAGCCGCTGAACGAATCCTGGGCGCCGGACTCGAGCTGCACTACTTTATCGAAATTGCGCGATGTCCCGAGTTGGCACAACAGAACCCGCGCTGGATGGCCAGCTTGCAAGGGCATCCCGAGTGGCGGCGGTTGCACAAAGAGTTTCCGCAGCCCACTGCGAGCGAAGTGGTCAAGGCGTATCCGTGGACGCCGATTTTGTATCGCGAGGCGTTCGACGCTCATCTTGTGCGCGTGACGAAACTGCTGGCCGCGCGCCCCTCCGCGCGCAGCGTGTTCCTGAACGATCTGCAGGGCGCGCCCTCGGCCTGCGGTTGCGGAAACCCCGTCTGTCGCTGGACGAGCGATTACGGACCCATCTTAACGGCCACGAAGCTGGGCGATGACGCGGCTGCTCGTTTCGTTGCTGCGGTCAAACGCATCGCACCTGCCACCACCCACGTCGTTCCGATCTGGGTCACCGAGTGCGAGGAGCACGACAAGGCTCGCCATGCCCTGTGCGCGGGCGTGGCCTGCTATCAGGGCATCTGCTGGAAGGCGTATGCGCGGCAGCTTCCGCCGTTGGCTGCGCAAAGCGAGACGCTGGGCGCGCTGTTGCTCTACAAGGAGTTCTCGCAAGATGTGCCGCACTACGAACAGCCCGCCGGTTGGATTGGGCATGCCCTGAAGCATGGATTTACCGATCAGCTTGTGAAGAACGGCGCGCCGCCGATTGCCGCGTCTCGGCTGGTCGCGGTGCTGCAAGGCTGGGACGCCAGCGATGCGGAGATCCAGGCACAGATCGAGCAAGCCCGATCGGCAGGCGCCGGCGGCTGGATCGTGGCGCTAACCCGGATCGATCAATCGTGGCAGCCGCGCATCATCTCGCGCAACTGATGGTGGCAATTAC
>JBGTDH010000945.1:0-2872 GCA_041748435.1 Pirellulales bacterium | reverse complement strand
CGATTACCGATTCGTCCTGCCCGGCGGCGGCCCGAGCAATGGCCGTGGCCCAGGCCGGCGGCAAGTCCTTCGGCTTGGCTTGCGCCATCACGCGCAGCACCAAGCGCCGCGTGGGCATGGGGAGCGTTCCCTGATTAGCGGCCCCGGCCAGCAGATCTTGAATGGCCGCGTTGCCCGCGAACTGCACGAGCTTGGCCTCCAGCGGCGCCGCCGCTTCGTCCGATCCGTTGGCCTGCGCCAATTGCTCGCGACACCAGCCGGCCAGCGCCGCGCCCCACTCCGGCCGATGCAGCACGATCCAATCGGCCGTCTCCTGCAACAGCGGCGCCTTCGACGACAACAGCGGCGCCACTTGCTCCGGCTTCAGATTGCCCCCCGGCATCTGATCCAACGCCACCAACGCCGCCCGTTGCGTGCGTGCATGAGATGCAGCCAGACCTTGCGCTGTCGCCTGCGGATCGGCCAACTCGATGATCGCATAGATAATTGAGTGTTCCAACGCGCGATCTTCGGCCTTCGATGCCGCCGCGAGCAAGTGGGGAACCGCGGAACGATTGCCAATGCGCCCCAACGCCTCGGCGGCCACGCGACGGTTCATCGCCGTGTCCGACTTGAGGATTTCGACGAGGTGCGGGAACGCCTCCGCATCGCGATGCAGACTGATGCCGTGTAAGAGCGCCTGACGAACGTTTCCGCGAGAATCACGCAGCATTTGCCGTGCTTCCACGGAGTTCGTACGCACGAGCTCCCACGCGCGCCTCAGATCGGCATCGGCAGGGCCCTGCGGCTTGACCGATGCCTTTGCGCCAATGCGTCGCACGCGGTAGATCGCGCCCAGCACATCCGGCTTCCAAAGTTGCGAGGTGGGGCAGCAGAGTTTGTACCAGCCGCCGGTGTCGACGATCACGAGCGTGCCGTCGGAGTCGCTCAATACATCCGTGGGATGGAAGTCGCGGTTGTCGCTGACGACGAAATCGCTGTCCGTGGATTTGTACGTCGCTCCCGAAGGCGTGAGCACGTGCCGCGTGATCTTCTGCATGTTGAACTGAGAGCAGAACAGATTGTCGCGATATTCCGCGCCGAACAGATCGCTGTCGTAATGCGTCAGTCCGCAGGGGGCGCTCGCACCCGTGTGTGCCAGCACGGGCATCAATTCGCCGGTTCGCGGATGGCCGTCCAGCACGCCGTGCTGCTTGCCGTAGACGCCGCCGTAAATGGCGTGGATCAGGCCGTCCCGCTGACCATTGCCGGGATGCTGAAAGAACGTGGTGGTGAAAATCCGCTCGCCGTTGGGCATGAACACGGTTTCGACCGGGTTATCCATGCCGCCGGTCATCACCGGCTCCAGGCCCGTGCCGTCGGGGCGGCAGCGGAAGATGTGCGATGCCCGCGATTTCCATTCCTTGCCGTTGACCGTATGGGTCTGCTCCGCGAAAGCGCCTTTGTTCCAGTAGATCCAGCCGTCTAACCCGAGGTACGGGCCATGTAGATCGTTCGCGCAGCCGGTGAGAGTCTTTCCCTTGAACCATTCCGTTCGCTCGTCGGCCACGCCATCGCCGTTAGTATCGGTGAGCTTCCAGATGCTGGGAGGCGCGGCGACATACAAGGAGCCATCGTGCCACATCGTCCCCTCCGGGAACATCATTTTGTCGGCGAAGACGACGCTCTTATCGAAGCGGCCGTCGCCATCGGTGTCTTCCAATCGCACGATGCGATGCGGCTTCTCTTCGAGCTGCTTGACCGTGGGATCGTTGGAGCCGGAAGAATCGCCCACATACAGGCGGCCGGAATCGTCGAAGTCGGCCGTGATCGGGCGATCGACCAGCGGCGGCCCGGCGATCTGCTCGATCGAAAAGCCCTCGGGCAACGTGAACTTATGCCCGTTCAGCGTGACCTCTGCGGCTAATGCGGGCAGGGTTGCGAACAGTGATAACACGGCGATGCGAAGCATAGATCCCCCGTCTGGCAAAAGACACTTGTTTGGCCTTGGATTCTAACACGGCTCGGTGGCGAGTGCGCCGATTCTGGGAGACAACAAGAGGTCGACGGTTATAGATTGAGGGTTATAGATGATCCGGTGAAAGTGCCCACTTCAGCGGTTACGATACGTTGTACTCCAATCGCATCTCGCCGCTGCTGATGCGTTACGGCGCCTATCTGCAAGGGCTGCATGACGGCCTGATCACGCTGCCGACGTTTTATTTCATGCTGTTCTTTCGCGCCTTGTTCGAATTGTCGCTGGGGCGGCTCAGCCGGCAGCGGGAGTTCCGGGCCGATCAGATGGCCGTGGCCACCACTTCTCCGCGCGAAAAAGCCAGCCAAGCGCAAGCCGAAGGCCGCCGACGCGTAAGCCTCCTTCCATCGAGCCGCGGACGAAATGGCCACAGATGAACACCGATGCACACAGATCAGAAACTGCTTCGTATGCCTGTTCAGCTTCCTCCTCCCATCTGTGTTCATCCGTGTTCATCTGTGGCAAACCCTGCTGGAGCGCGCCGAACTTGGATGTGCTGGTCGACTCGCTGCTCCGCGCCTGGCCAGCCCCAGGAAGTTCAACTCTATCGTCCCGACGACGGCGCGTACCTGGGCGTCGGCCGGCTCTATCAACGCCAGAAGGGACATCACCCGCAGCCCACTCCGCCTAAGAGCTGGAGGCGCTCCGCGCCTTCCACACGCGACACGACCGCGTGCAGGAGACGCTGCTGCGGGCCGCGGTGGCCGACGCCGAGTCGCTCACGATTCCTCACGTCCTGTTTCGGCTTCAATCCCTGTTATCTCCCGGAGAGACCTGATGTATCTGGAACACTTCCAGCTTCGCAGCCAACCGTTCTGCGAGCACGCCGCCGCCACCGCCTTGTGGCAAGACCAGCGC
>JBGTDH010000944.1:0-12356 GCA_041748435.1 Pirellulales bacterium | reverse complement strand
CGTGTCCATTAAGTACGAGCCGCCGGGCGGCAAGCTTGGCGCCACGTTGGCCAGCCTGGTGGGGGCGGGTTTCGAGCAAACTCTTGACGCCGACCTCCTGCAACTCAAGCAACGCCTGGAGACACGCGAAGTGCCGACCATCGTCGGCCAGCCGCGTGGCACGTGCAGAGCCTGTTAGCCTTGGTCGGCCGTTTTCGCTCGCGAGCCGAAGGCGCGGGCATGTGCTTGAGTAAACTCGGCGCCCAGAAACAGGATCAGCGATGAATAGTAAGCCCATAACAGCACCACGACCACGGAGCCGGCGGCGCCGTAGGTTGTGCCGATGGCGCCGCGGCCTAGATAGAGTCCAAACAAGAACTTGCCTGCGGTAAACAAGATTGCCGTCACCAGGGCTCCGAGCCAGACATGCCGCCACGGTACATGTACATCGGGCAGGTAGCGGAAGATTAGTGCGAATAGCACCGCAATGACCACCAGCGAGACCAGCCCGTTCGCCAGATGAACCAGGATGTCCGGACCGGGAATCAGATTGCCCATCACTCCTTCGGCGGCCGAGAGCGCCGTGCTGACCACGAGCGATACAAGCAACAGGAAACCAACCGAGAGCACCATCGCGAACGAAAGCAGCCGATCCTTGATTGTGGCCATCCACCCGCGGTTGGGCTGGGGCTCAACCTCCCAGATGGTATTCAAGGCATCCTTCAATTCGCTGAAGACGCCCGTAGCGCCCCAGACCAAGAGGCCCATGCCAATCAAGCTGGCGGCAATGCCTGACGCCGGCTTGCGGGCTCGCGCCACCATTTCTTCGACAACTGCAGCGCCGTCCTCGCCCATAAAGCTTTGCAACTGTTGATCGAGCTGACCGGAAACCGCTTCGTCTCCGAACGCGAAGCCAGCGACCGCGGTCACCACCAGCAGCAGCGGCGCGATGGAAAACAGCGTGTAATACGCCAAAGCGGCGGCGAGGCGTGTGGCTTTGTCCTCCTGCCAATCGGTCACGGTGGTCTTAATCACCTGCCACCAACTTGGGTCAATCGGCTCGCGCTCGCCCAAGCTTCTCGCCGACGCGGAATCTGCACTGATCGTCGCCATGCGACTTTTCCTTAATTGAGGACACCAACATAAGAGACGCTCTAAGCCGCCGGGTCGAGCACCACCTTAATACAGCCATCTTCCTTCTCGCGGAAAATCTTGTACGCGTGCGCGGCCTGACTCAACGGCAGCCGATGAGTCACCACAAATCGCGGGTCGATGCGGCCTTGCCGGATGTGATCGAGCAACTCCGGCACGTAACGATGCACGTGCGTCTGCCCCGTTTTGATGGTCAGGCCCTTGTTCATGAGAGCGCCCAGCGGAATCTTGTCCGCAAATCCGCCGTAGACGCCGGGGATGGAGACCGTGCCCGCCTTGCGGCAACAGAGAATCGCTTGCCGCACGGCGTGCGGACGTTCGGTCTCGAGAAACAAGTTCATTTTAACCTTGTCGTACAAAGACTCCAACATGGTGGCGCCGTGCGCCTCCATGCCAACGGCGTCGATGCAGATATCCGGACCGATGCCGCCCGTGAGATCGAGCAGTCGCTCGTACACATACTCGTCGTGCATGTCGATCGTTGTGGCGCCCCCGTCGCGAGCCATCAGCATGCGCTCGGGAACTTTCTTCGCATCGTCGATGGCAATCACTTGATGCGCGCCTAGCAAGAAGGCGGACCGGATGGTGAACTGCCCCACGGGTCCGCAACCCCAGATGGCCACGGTGTCGTCCCGCTGCACATTACATTGCTGAACGGCCATGTATCCGGTGGGAAAGATGTCCGACAAGAACACGAGCTGATGATCTTCCAGATCAGCCGGCATTTTCTGACAGTTCACATCAGCCAGCGGGACGCGAAGGAACTCGGCCTGCCCCCCGGCATAACCGCCCGTGAGGTGGGAATAGCCAAAGACGCCGGCCGTCGCGAAGCCATGCAGCTTGCGGCCAATCGCCGGCTGCGGGTTCGTATTGTCGCAGCAGCTATAGTCTCCGCGGCGGCAGAAGAAGCACTCGCCGCAAGCGATCATAAAAGGAATTACTACGCGGTCGCCCACCGCGAGTTTGCTGCCATCAACCCCCGGCCCCAATTCTTCGACGATGCCCATCGGCTCGTGGCCGAGAATGTCGCCTGGTTTCATGAAGGGAATGAAACCGTCCACGAGGTGCAAATCGGATCCGCAGATGCAGGTCGAGGTGACGCGGATGATTGCGTCGCGGCGGTTCAAGATCGTGGGATCCGGAACGCGCTCTACCTGAACCTTGTACGGTGCGCACCAAACTAGTGCCTTCATGATCCCACGTCCTTTCGCTGCGGAACGATCCAAGGGGCCGACAGCGAGGACGCAAAAGCAACCGTCGTGCCGTGCGGCACGCGTGACGTTCCACTCAGGCCAGGGCGACACAGGCGCGTGGAGTGGGAGCTTCCGGCACTTCGATCGCGTCGCTCACGCGCTGCACGCCCGCCACACGCCGTGTGGCGGCAAATGCTAGCTGTCGCAAATAGAACGAGGTCACGCGCCCGCTCAGTCGAACCGCGCCGCCCTGCGCCTCGACACGCAAGTTCCGGAACTCAGGCCGAAGGGAATGTAAATGCAACGTCACGCGGTTCTCTAAATCGAACTCATTGATCTGAGGGTACACGAGCTGTCTCCTTGAAAGCTGTAGGCGTCCGGAAAACACGGGAAGCGCCAGACAAATCTGGCCCACAGCGTGGGGCCAAGCACCCTTGCAAAGACGTTGCCAGGGATTAGAAAAAATGGGCGAGCGTCGCCGAATCGTGCGGCCTCTCTTGGACCGGCGTGTATTTTATTCGCGCGGCATCTTGTGGGAAAGCGGCGATTTCCAAAATTTCACAACGACGAACCACCTTGGCTTTCCCGGCGACGTGGCATCCATCAGGTGGGCGATGAAGCGTCTCCCTGGACGGCCAAAGCTCAGGAGGTTGCATTCGCCAACCGATAAGTCATCCGCCATAATGGAAACGGCTGGGGCCAAGAGGTCGTTGCATTGATGCACCTATGAAGAAACTTACCAGAGGCGGCGGTTGGCAGGCGGTGGCCTATACGTGGCACAAGGCTCGCGAGGCCGGCGGGCTGTGGAAGTTCTGGAAGGCCATGCGATCCAAGAACGCGTGCAAGACCTGTGCATTGGGCATGGGCGGCCAGAAGGGCGGAATGGTCAACGAGGCGGGCCATTTTCCCGAGGTTTGCAAGAAGTCTCTCCAGGCCATGGCGGCCGACATGCAGGGCGCCATCCGCCCCGAGTTCTGGAGCACGTACTCTCTGCCTCAACTTCAGCGCTTTACGCCGCGCGAGTTGGAATCTTGCGGACGCCTGGTTTCCCCCGTCGTCCGCGAGCCGGGCCAGGACTACTACCTGACGATCGGCTGGGACGAGGCCTTTAATCGCATTGCCCGCAAGCTGGCCGCGATTCCGCCCGATGAGACGTTCTGGTACTTCAGCGGCCGCAGCTCCAACGAAGCCGGGTTCCTGCTGCAACTCTTCGCCCGTTTGTATGGCACCAACAATGTGAACAATTGCAGCTACTACTGCCATCAGGCCAGCGGCGTGGCCCTGGGCAGCGTGCTGGGAAACGGGACCGCCACCGTAAGGCTGGAAGACGTGGAGCAGGCCGATCTGGTGTTCTTGATCGGCGGCAATCCGGCCAGCAATCATCCGCGGCTGATGCGCTCTTTAATGAGCATTCGCCGTCGCGGCGGGCAGGTGATTGTGATCAATCCCGTCGTCGAAACGGGGTTGGTCAATTTCAGCGTCCCGAGCGATGTGCGAAGCCTGTTCTTTGGCAGCGAGATTGCAAGCCTGTACGTGCAGCCCGATATCGGCGGCGATCTGGCCCTACTCACTGGCATTGCCAAACGCATCGACGAGATGGGCGCCCACGACAAGCGTTTTCTTAAAGAGCATTGCGAAGGCTGGGAGGCGTTGGCCGCGCGCCTGCGCTCGGTGTCTTGGCAGGAGATTCACGCCAAGAGCGGTGTCGCTCAGGCCCAGATCGATCGCATGGCGGAAATGTATGCCGAGGCCCGCAACGTGGTCTTTGCCTGGACAATGGGCATCACGCATCATGCGCACGGCGTGGAAAACGTGCAGGCCATCACCAACCTGGCATTGATGCGCGGCATGGTGGGCCGGCCGCAAGCGGGGCTGCTGCCCATTCGCGGTCATTCCAACGTGCAGGGCATCGGCTCCATGGGCGTTACGCCGAAGCTCAAAGATACCGTGTTCCAACGCCTCGAGCAGCACTTCGGCGTCAAGCTCCCCACGCAAGCCGGTCTGGACACGATGGCCTGCATGGAAGCTGCACACGCCGGCCGCCTGAAGGTGGGCTTCTGCCTGGGCGGCAACCTGTACGGTTCCAATCCCGATGCCACATTCGCTGGAGAGTCGCTCGCCAATCTCGATCTGCTGGTGTACCTGAACACCGCGCTCAACACGGGCCATGCCCACGGCCTGGCGGCGGAGACGATCATCCTGCCGGTGCTGGCCCGCGATGAAGAACCGCAGGCGACGACGCAAGAATCGATGTTCAACTATGTGCGTCTGAGCGATGGCGGTCCCGCACGCCATGCCGGACCGCGGAGCGAAGTACAAGTGATCTCGCGTCTGGCCGACGCCGTGCTCGGCGCAAGCGGCCCCATCGATTGGCGCGGCATGGCCGACACCGGCCGCATTCGCGAGTGCATCGCGCAGATTGTGCCCGGCTTCGAGCAGCTCAAAGACATCGACAAGACCAAGCAGGAGTTCCAGATCCCCGGCCGCACGTTTCACACGCCCACGTTTCCCACCGCCACGGGACGGGCGAACCTGTTCGTTCACGACTTGCCGGCGTGGCACGGCCAGCAAGGCCAACTGCGGCTGATGACCGTCCGCAGCGAGGGCCAGTTCAACACCGTCGTCTACGAAGATTACGATCTCTATCGTGGGCAGGACCGCCGCGACGTAATCTTGCTGCACCCCGACGACATCCGCCGCCTGGGCCTTGTCGCCGAGCAACGCGTGACCATCTTCAACCTAACCGGCCGTTTGGAAAACATCCTCGTGCGCCCGTTCCCCGAGATCAAACCGGGCAACGCCCTGATGTACTATCCGGAAGCCAACGTGCTGGTTCCCCGCCGCCTGGACCCGGCCTCGAAGACCCCCGCCTTCAAGAGCGTTGCCGTGACGATCGAAGCGCCGGCCGCGTGAGTCGCCAAGTGTTCTAAGCGGCGATCGACACCGAGATTGGTTCTTGTCTGAACCGCTAAATGTCCCTGGTCTTTCGGAAGCGGACTCCTATTATGCCTCTACCGGAATAGTCATCGCGTTGAGTTCCGCAGTCGGCCGTTCTCGCTGCAAGGGCAGAGTTGGGCGATCAGGGGCAGTTAGCGAGACGGCATTCTTCAACGATTTCCTCGACAGCCGCACGCTAGCCGAGCGCGCTGTGGGAAATCGTCCCGCCTTCCGGTACACGGAACAGTACACCACCCGATTAGCTCTTAAACCCACCAGGGAAGAAGGTTCGCTTCGTGCATTTATTCAAGAAAGTTTCCAACAAGTTGTGGAGTTCCCTCGGTTCCCAAAAACGTCACCAGAAAGCCCGCCGGCAGCGCCGGCAACTGTTGGAGCTGAACGTCCGCCCGGCCTTCGAGACGCTGGAGCCTCGCCAACTCATGGCGGGCGATTTCGCCGCCGATCCCGTCACCGTGGCCGAAAGTGCCGGGACGGCCTACTTCACCGTCACGCGCCAGAACGACCTCACGGGCACGGCCACGGTCGATTACCGCAATGATTCAGGGCACGGCCACGGCCGGCGAAGATTTCACCGCCGTCTCCGGTTCACTCGTGTTTGGACCCGGAGAGGCGACCAGGACCGTCGCCGTGCCGATTCTGGCCGGGCCGAAGCCGGCCGTGGAGATCACCGAATCGTTCCTGCTGCAACTGCACAATCCGCAGAACGCCACCATCAGCCGGGGCGAGGCGCTGGCCAGCATTGCCGATGATGACAGCGTGCTGGTGATCGCTCCTGATACCGACACCGACACGAACATCGATAACCGCGAGGTGCGGGTCTACTCCCCGAATGGGCAGTTGCAGTATCAATTCCATCCGTTCGGCCAGGGTTGGGCTGGCGGCGTCCGCGTGGCCGCGGGCGATTTCAACGGCGATGGCGTTCCCGACATCGTGACGTCGAAGGACACGGGCGGACCCCAGGTGCGCGTGCTGGATGGCGCTTCGCAGGGGCAGATCCCGATTCACGATTTCGATGCCTTCCATCCAGCCGTGACTGGCGGCGTGTTTGTGGCCGCGGCCGATGTCACCGGCGATGGCAAGGCCGACCTGATCACATCCGCCAATGCGCACGTGCGAATTTGGAACGGCGTGACGTTGCCCCGCAGCCGGTATTGCCTGAATCGCAGAAGGTCCAGGACATTCGCCAAGCCCTCAATGAGGAGTTTGCATCCGGTAGCATTAGATTCCGGTCCTACAACGGGGAGTGGGGCGGTACAGATGCCGATGTTGATATTGTTTTGTTCTCCGATGGACGTGCCGAAGTGACGGCCTACGGGCAAGGCGGCCCCGAGGATTACGTGGGGCAGTACGCAGCGAACTCGAAGCTAATGCTGACCCTGGGCAAGGATCAGTTTGTGTTCACCCAGGGCACGCGTCAGTTTGGTCGCAGTCTACAGCAGAATTACTGGGGCGAGATGTCGCTTTGCCTGTATCACGATGGAGCCAGCCTATTACTAGCGCCGGCCGATGGTTCTGGGCGCGACGAGCCAGATCCCTTCTGGCCATTCCGGCAAATAGATGCTGCCCCGCCCGCAACACAACCCTAGGACACTACCCGACAATCCGCCCTGCCGCAGTTCCCGCGCCACAGCGGTATACTGGACGGTATGGACGGCAAGCCCCGAAACCCGACGAGTTGGCTAACGTTCGCAAGCATTGCGATGTCTGCCGCCTATTGCGGCGTCAAGATACTACAGGATCAGGATCATCAACCTATCGTGGCATTCTATGCGCACGTGGCGCTTGCTGGCCTTGCGCTCGCCTTGCTCGCTTGGATCGGGCGCATTGTATCCCGCGAGCAAGAATGACCCCACCTCCAACCCGCCGTTCCAGTTCGGGCTGCGAGACATCGCGTGGGCACTGCTTGTCATTGCCCTATCCTCTGCATGGCTATGCGACCGGAGAAAGTTAGCCGAACATAATTTCCTACTACTGGAAAAGAACTCCGTATTGACGCGCAGCAATTCCGAACTCGAACATCACGCACAGTTTTTTGAGGCTTGGATAAACGCCCATCCTCATCTCTACCCGGAAGGAGTGCCGGCGGTGCCTGCAAATCGCTAAGATTCTCCAGCTTTTTCCTGACACCTGGCTGAAATGACCCCACTACCGCCCGCCGTTGACATTGGATTAACGCCGCCACGGAGGATATACTCGCAATATGCACACTGTTACATTGGAGCTGCCGGAGAATATCGCTGCCAGGCTTGCAGCCTCCTCTCCCGATCCCGCGGCGCGCGTCAAGGCTGAATTGGCCCTCAATCTGTACAGTCTCGGCGAGATTACGCATGTTGAAGCGTGCAATCTGGCACATTTGTCGCGGAGTGATTTCGAAAGGCTGCTCCAGCAGCGTGAGGTCGTTCGACCGTACACTGCGCAGATGCTGGACGAGGATTTGAGGAATGCCGGCCGTCGCTGACTCCTCGGTGATCATCCACCTCGCGGCGATCGGACAACTGGATTTGCTGCGGAAACTCCACGGTACACTGCTGGTCCCGCCGGCCGTCTGGGACGAAGTTGTCGTGCAAGGACAGGGGCGTCCAGGTGAAGTGGAACTTCGACAGGCAGTGCAAGATGGCTGGATGGCGGTCGCCGCGCCGTCACCCAATTCGCTGATCGCACAAGTCGGTTCTTCGCTTCCTGTCGGCGAAGCCGAAGCCATCCTCTTGGCGGAGTCACGGCCAGGGAGTCTTCTGCTCATGGATGAAGCCGCTGGCCGCTTGGTGGCGACTTCTCTGGGAGTGCCCGTAATGGGTATCGTGGGTCTTCTCGTAGTGGCCAAGCAGGCGGGACTTCTTGCCGAATTGAAGCCGGTCTTGGACCAGTTGCGAAGCCCGGGCGGTTTCCGGCTGAGCGCAGATCTCTTTCGGCGCGCTCTCGCGCTCGTGGGCGAGCGACCTTGAAGATCATGTGCCAAAGCGCGCCGCGATCCCGCTAATTCTCGCGCCGCGGGCCGACGAGCACGGCCAAGTGGCCGGTGGCGGTCATGCCGAAGTGGTTGGCTCGATCGACACGGACGAGGTAATAGCCAGGCTTCTGGTAGCGGTGCGTGGTGATGGCGTAGCCGTTGGGATCCAGTTGCTTGACGTTGCCGTCGGAGCGCACTTCCACGGTCGGGCTGCCGTCGCCGAAGTCCCAGCGCTCGCCGCCGTCGGTCGTGCGAAATGTGCGAACCTTGAAAGTCACCTCGTCGCCGGCGCGCAGGCCTTGCGTCGGAAAGTACGCCGGATGGATCGTGGGCGGGATGCGCTCCGGATGCTGTGCGTCCAGGACCTGCACGATTGCAAAGTCGTAAGCGACGTTTCCCTGCTCGTCGGTCACCTTGAGCACTTCGCTGTAGCAGCCCGGCTTGACGTACGTGCGCGGGGCCGTGGCACTCACCGCCGTCAGCCCATCGTGGAACTGCCAGTCGTGGATCAGCTTGCCGCGGGCGCTGAACGACTTGCCGCCGTCCAGGAGCGCCACTTCGCCCGCCCAGATCACATGGTGCGGCCGGGCCACGGCGATCACCGCGGGACGGACTTCTCGCTGATAGGCTTCCCACAAGTAGGCATAGCCTTCCTCGGTTCCCCAACGTCCGGACGGCTGCCGGCTTTTGATCTCAAAATGCAGATGCGACCACCCGCCGCTGCCCCCCTCCTTGCCCAGCAGGCCGATGCGGTCTCCCAACTTGAGATGACGCCCAGGCTTCACCGTCGCATCGATCTCCTTCATGTGGCTATAGCGATAGTACCAGCCGCGCGGATCGAGCAGGTACACCACATCGTAGCGCGGGCTGACCGGCGTGTCCTTGCGATGCCCCGGATGCACCTCCAGGCCGCTCGAAACCACCAAGGCATCGGTCGCGGCAATCACTTCCACCTGACCCTCGCTGCCGCCGATATCCAACCCGCTGTGATAGTAGATCTTTTTGACATCAGGGCGTTCGCCGCCATCGACGTACACTGGCTCGTTGGCCATCTGCGTCAAGCCGGCAAACCACCGCTGATTGGCCGGATAACCGAACGTGCCAGATTGCACGAGCGGCGAGCCCGCGGGCCACAGCCGCAGCCGCGCGTCCTGATCCAGCGCCCAGAACTCCGGCGAGCCGTTGCTGTTGTAGCCCTTGGTGATCGGGCAATCGATCTGCACGCTGCCCACGGTTTTGGGCAGATTGTAATTGCCCGAGACGAGTTCGGCTTCCTGTCCCTCGATCTCGACCTTAACGACCGCTTCGCGGACCGCGGAACGGATCGGATCCCGCGCCTCTTTAAGATCAAGCAGCTTTACCGTCACGCGCCGACCATCCGACAACTCCACGACCTGCGACTCGCCGACTTTAAGATCGACGACGCGGCCCAAGGGGGAAAGTTGCGCGGGGGCGTCGGCGGAATACGCGGACGCGATTGGCAGCAACAGGGCGACGAGCACCCATCCGGCGCGTGGCTTGAACCATGGCATGTTGTGTTCCGTGTTCATTTCAGAGTTTCGAGGAACGCCAACAGGTGGCGCAGCTCGGAAGGTGTAAGTTGCTCGATCAGATTCGCCGGCATCAGGGAAAGCGGGGTCGGCTCTCGCACCTCGATCTCATCAGAGCTCAGTTCAAGCTGCTTGCCGTCTGCCAGGCCGATGCGCTGCTTGCCGTCGCGAGTGTCTCCCAGAATCAAGCCTTGATGCACTTGCCCGGAGGTCATCACGAAAGTCCACGCGGTGAACTGCGGGGCGATCTCCTTGCTCGGCTCCAGGATCGAGCGGGCCAGCTTCTCGCGATTCATCGTGCGGGCAATCATCGACAAGTCCGGACCAATCGCCCCGCCGCGGCCATCGACGGTATGACACTTCCAGCAGCCGGCCCCCAGCGGATGAAAGAACACGCGTCGACCCGCGGCCGCGTCGCCCCTTTCGACCGTGGCCGTCAGCCATTGTTCTACACTGGCCGGCCGCGCCGCGCGAACGCTCCGCACATTGACTGGCCACTCGTTCTCGGGCAGCAGTCGAGCGATTTCTTCCAGCGCCTCGAGATCAGAAGTTCTGGCGGCGTGCGCGAGTAGCAGCTTCATCACTCCAGTATCGTTCTGCCCCCGCAAGGCGCGCAGCGTTTCAATTGCCAGCATCGGCTGCGAAGCCCGGAGCAAGCTCTCTGCCACCTTCCGCGGTTTGTCGCTCGCTTGCGGCTTAGCGACTGCGGCCGCCAGTCCCATAATCGCTTCGCTCCGCATCTGCAACGATTGCTTCTCATCCAGCGCGATGCGTCCCAGCATGTCGGCTGCTTCCGGCAGCGGCGAGCCTTGCAGCGTGCGCACGGCTTCCAGCCGCAGCGGCGGATCGTCGCCGGCAAGCAACTGCGCGAACAGCGGCGCTTTAAGCTTCGGATCGTCTGCCGCCACCAGCCGCAGCGCTTGCGTTCGCACCGCCGCCGGCCGCTTCTCATCCAGCAGAATCGGGAGCACATACTTGCCGGCCGGCGTCTTATCAAAATCAGCCGGATTCACGCCATCCAGCATCTCCAGCGCCGCCAGTGTTGCCAGAAACAGGTCCGTCGTCATCGGTTCCTTGTCTAACAACGCCTCGACATCCGGCCGCAGTTCCTTCAACCGCTCCTCGGCGACCCACTGCACGGCGAGGCGTCGCACGACGGCGTCGGACGACGCCAAAAACTCTCGCACCGGAATCAGGTCGCGAGGAGATCTCTGTCGAGTAGCCAGTAGTCGCAGACTACCCCATCGCGAGGCGTCAATGCCCTTGTTGGCTGTTTTTGGCACGGACATCGAAGACGCAGCGACGTATTGAACTGCTGCGGAAAACAGGAAGGGATCTGCGTCGGCCAAAGCCGTTTCAATTAGTTGCTGGTCGTTCGTCTTCCCATCACGCGCTTGCAGCCAGCCCAGCAGATTCCGCTGCCGGGTAATGGATGCAAGTTCCATCTTTCGCAAACTCTGATCCGGTCGGCCCGCATTGCTAATCCGCCACACGCGTCCTTTGCCATGCAGCTTGTAGTCTTTGAGCACCCAATCGGTGCAGAACAGGCTGCCATCGGGAGCGATGGCCAGGCCGACGGGGCGGAAGTTCTCGCCCCCTACGATCAGCGGCTCGGCCAGCGATTCATACGACGCGCCCTTAGGTTTGAGCTGGAAGCGGTCGATGCGATGATCGCCCCAAGTGGTGACAAGCAGATTGCCAAGATACTCCGATGGCAGGCCGTGGGTGTTGTAAGAAACGATGCCCGAGGGGGCTTCACCGGTGCCGGCCACCATCGGCAGCGTGCCGGGAATCTCGCCGTTCCAGGACGTGAAGGGGTGCAGACCCTTGCGGCCGTTGCGGAAGCGATAGCCGTAATCGCCCCCTTGAATAATGTGCAGCAGGCGACACGGCGGGCGGCTGTCGGGATCGTTGTCGACCGTGAACAAGTCGCCGCGACCATCGAAGCAACTGGCGTGCGGGTTCCAGAATCCCGTGGCCCATTGCGCGAGCTCCTTGCCATCGGGACGGCAGCGATAGAGATTGCCTCCCTCGCCGCCGCCGGAGAGCGCGAGGCCATCGCTGCCAATGATCTTGTACTCGGCCCCGAGGTTTTCGCCGAAGCCAAAGTACATCCAACCGGCCCCGTCCCAGGCAAAGCCCGCCAGCCCGTTGTGCGGATAATTGCCAGTTGTCTCCAGATGCACGATGCGTTGTCGATCGTCGGCCCGCAGGTCGCCGTCTTTGTCGGAGAGAATGACGATTTCCCGTCGCGTGGCGACATACACCTGCGGCGGCTTGTCGGCCTCGGCCGCCGGGCGGACCTTCACGCTCATGGCGTGCGTGAAGCCATCGGCGAAAGCTTCGATCTTGTCGGCCCGGCCATCGCCGTCGGTGTCTTGCATCACCAGCAGACGATCGCTCTTGTGGCCGGCATAATCGGCTGGCGGAAAGTGCGTGTTGCTCTCGATCGCCCACACGCGGCCCTGGGCATCGACATCGATTCCGGTGGGCGTCACGATCTGCGGCTGCTCCGCAAACAGCGTGATCTTGATCCGCGGATCGACCGACCTGGGCAGCCGCTCCTGAGCACTCCCG
>JBGTDH010000943.1:0-2687 GCA_041748435.1 Pirellulales bacterium | reverse complement strand
TTCAGCCCGGCCAGCGAATCCTGCATGCAAACAGAGATCACCAGGTCCTTGTACAACACCGGGCTGTTGGCATGACCCCACCACACGGTGTACGTGCCATACTCTTTCTCCAGGTTGCGTTGCCACAGAATGTTGCCCTGATAATCCAGCGCCGCCAGGTCGCCGCTGCCGAAATGAAACACCACCACTTCGCCATCGGTCACGGGCGAGGGGCTGGCCATGTTCTGCAGGCGATGAAACTTCTGTTCCCGCTTCTCTCCCTCGCGCTTGGACGTGCCCTGGCCCAGCTCTTTGCTCCACTCGATCTGGCCCGTCTGTTTGTTGAATTTCATGGCCAGCAGGGCCGGCTCTTCGTGTGCGGTGAGGAACAGGTCGTCGTTCCAGATGGCGGGCGTGCTGTTGCCCCAGGCCGGCAGCGGGGTCTTCCAGCGAATGCCTTGCGACGCGGTCCAGACCAGCGGCAGGTTCGTTTCCTGACTCACGCTGTTGCCATCGGGCCCACGCCACTGCGGCCAATTGCCCGCGCGGCCGATGGGGGCAGTCAGACAGAGCACCGCTAGCAGCACTAGCGAGAGATTCGATCGCAGGGTCATCGTCGCGTATTTCCCGAGGAAGTTGGCGATTGTGGTCAGAAGTGCCAGCATACCACGCGTCGGCCGATCACGCGAAGCGGAACCGCTCTGGGAGTAACGCGGGTGCGAGGGATAGAATCTCGCCCCATGCTGCCCACGCGACGCACACAAGGACTGCTTCTCTTGCTGGCGGTGGCGTTCGCGTTGCGCGCAGCGCTTGTCGTCGGTTTGTCGATTGAGCATCGGGCGCCGCTGACCTACGAGCACGGCGAGATTGCGGAAAACCTGCTCACCGGCCGCGGATTCTCGGTCCGGTTTCTGGGACTCGAAGGTCCGACTTCGCAACAAGCGCCGCTGTATCCCGTGATGCTGGCCGGCGTGTACGCGGTGTTGGGCGTGGGCACGTCGGCTTCAATTCTGGCGATGCAACTGCTGCAATGTGCGGCCGGGGCAGCGATCCCATTAGCCGTTGTCTGGCTCTCGTGGTCGCTGGTGCCGGGTCGGCCCTTGTCGGGCTGGCTGGCTGGATGGGGCGCGGCGCTCTATCCACCGCACGTTTACATGGCAACGCACATTCAGGTCGTTCCTTGGAGCACGCTGGTGTTAGCGCTGCTCACCGCACTGGTGCTGTCGGACGCGAGCCGTCGATTCACTACGAAAGCCATTCTCGCCGGTCTGCTCAGCGGAGTGCTGTTGTTGCTGGACCCCATCCTGGCGTTGGCGTTGCCGATCTTGGCGGTGGCCATGTTTCTGCAATTTGCCCCGCCTCGTCGCGCTGTACGCGCGGTGTCGCTGATGGCTGCGACCTCGCTGCTCGTCATCGCTCCCTGGTTGGTGCGAAATGCGAAGGTGCATGGCGAACTGGTGTTCATCAAATCGACCTTTGGCTACGCTTTTTGGCAAGGCAACAACTCCTACAGTTGGGGCACCGATAAAGTTCCCAAGCCCTCGGCCGAATTGCTGCGACGCGATCACGACGGCACACTGGCGGGCGTGGAGCGGGCCTTATGGGAAGCCCGGCACGAGACGATCTATATCGACGATCTGCTGCTCAAGCCCAGCGGCTATCGCGAGTTCGCCGGCCTCAGCGAGCCCCAACGCTCCCGCCTGTTGGGGCAAAGGGCGTGGCAGTTCTTGCAGGAGCACCCGGCGCGCTATGCCGCGCTGTGCCTCGCCCGGTTACGTTACTTCTTGCTGTTTGATGAAACGAACCCCAAGGCGGCCAATCCCGTCTATCGCGGGTCGATTCTGACCTGGATGGCGCTCACTCTTCTCGGCCTGGCGGCTTGGCGTTTTGATCGCCAGCAAGCCCGCCGTGTGTGGCCGCTGGCGGCAATCTTCCTCACCGTGACGCTGTTTCACGTGCTGACCATCTCTTCGGCCCGCTTCCGCATCCCGTTGGAGCCGCTGACGTTCGTCTGGTGCGGCTGGGGCCTGGCGATTGCTGTCCACGGGTTCTTCCCTCGATTCGCTCTGTCCCAACACTGTCACGCGGTGTCTGCCTGATTTGCCTCCTGCGCAGCATTCCAATCGACCGCCCAATCGAGCGCCACTTCGTGTTGCAAATCCCACGCTTCGGAAAGTCGCAAGGCGCCATTCGAGTCGATGTCGAACCGCATTCTGAAAACGAGCGGAGCCGCCTTCGCTTTGCGAACAATGCTAACGATGCACAGTGGAAAGCAGTCTTGTGTAGACGGCCGGGTTCCTTAAAGAGCTCGAGTATAAACGACTGAGTGTGATTCGAATGCAGTGATTGCCTGAACCGAAGCACACGGTATCAGGCTTCCCGAACGAAAGACTGGTTCCATCAATCCATTCCGGCCGGCGTAGCCTAGCGTGAGCGGAGTGAAGTCGACCGTTTCGACAACGCCAAGATCTATCACGCTCACAGCGAGACGAACCAGACGCCGCACGAACGCTACGCCGCCACGGGCCTGCAACGCAGCGTGTCTTTGCAGGGCGTGATGCAACTGCTTCTCCGCCGCGAGCGACGAACCGCCGATCGCGATCACTCCGACGTCGCGGTGAACGGCCGCTACTTCGCCGTCGATCCCAAGCTGCGCGGCGACAGGTCCGCCGCGAAAAAGCCAGCCAAGCGCAAGCCGAAGGCCGCCG
>JBGTDH010000942.1:0-7636 GCA_041748435.1 Pirellulales bacterium | reverse complement strand
TGTTGCATCGCAATCAAATCAACCTGGGGGAGACTGTCGAAGAGCAAGTAGCACAAAACCAGCCGGCCAGGCCCGCCCTCGACGAACAGGACAAGATGCAGCGGCGTGTCTCGGAAGCGGGATTGGAGATGGTGTATGTGGAGGCCTCGCCCGAGCAGTTGGAAGCGACACTCGCCGAGATGGCCGCACAGCCCGCCGAGTTCCTTTCTGTGGATGTCGGCGCGGCGGAGTCGCAGGGATTGCAGAATCGATGGCAAGAACAGTACAGCCGAGGTCGGGGCGGACTATCGCAGCAGCGTTCGTTCAACTCGACGATGCGCAGCCCACAAGATGCACAGGCCTTGTCCATCGCTCCGGCGGCGACGGCGCCCGCCCCCGGTGAAACGGCCAAGGCTCTGAAGCCGGATGCCAAGCCAGCCGAGGAAAGCGGCGCGGGACAAGTGGCCCAACGATCCATTCAGAATCCGGGCCGAGCCCGCAGCTATGCGATGCCGGCGGAAGGTCCGAACAATTCCCGCTCCAATTCCCAGGTCATGTTGCAACAACAGGGAGCGCCGGCGGGCGGCGAGAGAGGGCTCGCCAGGCAAGCGGAGAAGAAGGCGGCTGCAGCGCCCGAGGATGCTGCGGCTCAGGTCGTGACCGATAATTACAATCCCGAAGGAACGCTGCGGGCGCTCTTTGTGTTGCGTGTGACCGGGGAACAGACGCAAGTCGCACCGGCGCCAGTGGGGAAAGCTGCGGAGAAGTAGCCCGCGGGCGCGTCGCGAGCGACGCCGCAAACGGCGTCGGGGAAGATTTCTTACAGTCGCGAAGAGACGAAGGCCAGCACCACGAAGATCAGGGCCATGAAGCCCAGGATCCAGGTGCCCACGCGGGCAGCGTGCCACAGAATCTGCTGCATCGACTCGTGCCGGGTGGCAGCATAGACCATGCTCACCGAGACCACCAAGGGGAGCGCGTACCACAAATCTCCGGTAATGGCCAACAACATCGCGTCGGTCCCTGGGGTTGATCGCTTATGCGGTGACGGCCTGATCGGTGGGGGCCGCTTCTTGCTCTTTGGCGGTGGTGCTATAAGCAGGGCCACCCCAGGCATCGTAGATGGCTAGCACGTTGAGCAACCCGGCGATCATGGTGAACACCGTCCCCAACTCGAAACAGCGGTGTAAGCGACGATGCACGTCTCTTAACTCATCGTCGCTCTGCGGCGGCATATACCAGCCCCCAAACAGCGGCTGATGGGGCAACTTTGCCTGCACAATCGCCGGAAGCGCCGGCAAACCTGCACCCACCTGGCACAAGAACGGCCAGCGAAACATCTCCGGCTTCCAACTGGAAGTATAGATAAATACGGATCGCCCCTGGCTCAAGTACATCCCATACAGGAAGGTGCCCAGGATGCAGACCATGAACAAGATTCCCTTGGCGGTGCGACCTTGATACAGGTGTCCCGCCCCCGGCCACAGCCAAGCCCACAGAGCGGCCCAGCCGGGGTTCTTCAGATCAATCGACAGCGGCTCGTCGGAGGAGGCAGACGCTTGGGGCACGAAAAATTCCTCAGCGACAGCAGAATTAAATCACCAGTACGCGCTGGCATTGTAGGGATTCGGCCTCGCGCGGGCGAGCGCAAATGACTACACCGAGAATACCCTAGCGACTAGCGGGGAAGTTTCAGCGGTTCACACGCAGCGGCCGCAGCGCCCCTTGAGCAGCACGTGGGTCAATTCACCAATCACGGAACCCTTGCTGGCCGGCGCGGGAGAGACGTTAACGGTTACGCCCGGCAAGCACGCCACTTCGCCGCACTCCACGCAGACAAAGTGCGGATGCTCGTCGGAATGCTCCTGCTCCGTTCGCTTGAGCTCAAAGCGCCATACATGATCTCCCAATTCCATGCGGCTTAAGATTCCGGCCTCCGCCATCTCCACCAGGTTGCGATAAATGGTGGCCTTATCGAAACCCTCGGGCGCCAGCGTCCCGGCCAGATCGGCATGACTCAGCGGCGCCGTGGCGGCGTACAACTGCTCCAGCACATGCACCCGAGCCATCGTGCAGCGCAAACCCGAGTCACGAATGCGAGTTCGCACCTGATCGCGCAGGCTCTGCTTCTTGGTGGCCATCAAAGTTTTCCGCGGGTGGTGACGGGCGCTGCCGCGTCCATCCTAGCAGACGGAGCCGCGTTCGACACCCGGGCCTGAGGACTCGTGAGGGCTTGAGCGGCTGATCGGGCTAGGTCGCCCAAGTGGGATCGTACAGCAGCGGGAAGAACTGGCCGTCCATCTTCTCGCCCCGCGGAATACGCGGGACGCCTTGCAGGTGCGGCTCGCTGGAATCGCTGAACGTGCCGTCGCGGAAGACATTCACCACCGTGGCCCGCCGCGGCCGCGCGGTGCGGTTCTCGCGAGAGCCGTGAATCATCAGCGGATGATGAAACGCCGCCTCCCCCTGCTTTAACTCGATGGCCACGGGCTTGAAGGCCTGCCATTGCTCCTCGCTCAGCGCTTCGCGGATGGCTTCCATATCTCCCGCCAAGCCGGTCACGGGGAGCAGGTCCCAGCGATGGCTGCCGGGAATGTACTGCAGGCACCCGTTCTCTGCGGTGGCATCGTCCAGGCCGATCCAACACGTGAGATGGGCCATCGGCCTGGTGCGTGTCCAATAAGAATAGTCCTGATGCCAAGCCACCACGCCGCCATGTTGGGCCGGCTTGCAAAAGAGCTGATCGTGCCAGAACCGCACCGCTCCGTCTAACAATTGCGAGGCCGGCACATTGAACGCCGGATTCCACAACAGATCGTGAAATGCCGGCGCAATCCGCCAGGCCCCCAATGCATGAAACAGCACCCGCGCGGGATCTGCCGATTCGTTGGTGTGAAACTCATAGAACAGTTCATGACCAGGATGAGCCGGATCGACCAGCAACGCCAACTGCTCGCGCAGAATCTCCACCTGATCGTCGGAGAGAATGCGAACGCCCGACACGTAGCCCTGCTCGTGATAGTGGGCAACCTGCTCGTCGGTCAGACGGTATTGTTGCAGATCGCTCTCATCAACCGGACGAAACAGGTTTCCTAACGGCTTATGATGATGCGACAGATCTTGAACCACGAGCGCGCTCCGCATTCGATGCCTAAACTGAGTAACTGAGTAACACTCGCCTATTCTGCCAAGCGATTGAGCGTGCATCAAGCGCGCTCCATCACCATCTGCGATTCAGACGTAAGGGGGAGGTAGGTCGGGGTGGCGGCGGTCTGCAGCTCTTAGTCGTCGAGCAGGCGCCGCATTGCCTCAGCGAACAACTCGTAAACAACTTCGCGACGCTCCGCGAAGACGCACCGCGCAATTCTTTGGCTCCCTTCCATCTCGTAACGAAAGATTACGCGGTAGCTCTTGACGCGCAGTCGGCACCAGGCGACCAATTCTCCTTCGAGTTGCTTGATGTCGCCATGCTCCTGCTCCAACTCCCGCAAGCCAAGACGAAGGGCCCGGCGCGGCTCGGGCGCCAGCGTGCGCACGAAGTTGAGAACCTGGTCGGAAAGTTCAACCTTGGTCTTCATCCAACGCACTCAAGGGATGAAACGTGAGTTTTCCAGCTTCGTGCTGGCGGATGGCTTGCATGGCCTCGGGATTGCCCAGGAGTTCCATCGTCTCGACCATTGCTTCCAACCGCGCGCGGGGAATCAAGAAGGCAACCGTCTCGTCGTGCTTGGAAATTGCAATCGTGTCACCTGCCTCAACCTGCCGAAGCAGGCGCGAGAATTGTGTCTTGGCTTGTGCCGCTGTGACGGTGTTTTTCATGCCTTGAAGGTGGGTTGGACACCCGATGAGTGCTGCGGTGGGAAGCCGGTGAGGTCGCGAGCCAACGATCCAAGTCAGTGAGGGTCCGGCAACCCTCTCCTGTCATACTACTTCATTCAGGATGCTGCGGCAATTTCAAGTGGGCTGGCGCATCACCACGAGTTCGCAGAATGTCCACGGCCACATCCGTGTCGAACAAGATCATGGAACGCGCTTTCGCGTCTGAGCTTCATCCCGCAGGCGCTGGGCAAACTCGCGACTAGCGCCGATATCCGCACGATCGGCCCAGATGCCGACGAGTCCCGAACTAAGCAAATCCTGAGCGGAGAGAGACGGTTTCCGCGCCGAGATCGTCGACAGACGAACTTCAACCTCCTGGCCATCGTCCACTTCCGGGTCCTGGTCGAGTTCGATGATCCTGCCATGCACTTTGCCGTGCAATGTCTTCGTCATGGTCATCTCCTGCAACCCTTCGCCTTCTCGTCGATCGCCACTCCAGATTTTCCTGTGCAGCGATCAAATGTCAAAGCCGCGCGTGCAAACGGGCGCCGGTCGATAACTCGGCGCCCGTCGGCCACCTGCAATCGCTGAGAAAAAATGGGTTGCTCGCGGGCATCCGGCCCAGCACTCCGTTACGAGCAACCCATGCTGTTGCCGCAGTTGTGACACAAGTAGCAGTTGCCGTTGCGCACCGTGATGGCGCCGCAGTTATCGCAACTGGGGGCATCCACCTGGAACGTGGCGAACTGATCGCTGCGGGCCGTGCCCGCGGGGCTGAGCTTGGGGGCGACGCCAGCCCGCTCCAGCATGCTGCGCTGGTCTTCGGGTGACGACACCGTGGCGGTCGGCAGCGGATGGTGTCCGTTGCTCTTGCCGTTGGAGCCCGTGCCGTGGGAACCCGTGCCGTTGCTGAATGGCTTGGAGGTCTTGGCTTCGAGGGTGGCCGGCCGTGGCTCGCTGGACTGCCCGCCAGCCATCCTGGCGGCGGGCAGTGTCTTGCCGGGGGCATCCTCCTCAGCCGACGGCCTGGGCTCTTCCACGCTCGGTCCTTGCTGGGCTTCCTTATATCCAGGCAAGAACATGATGCCCAACCAGCGAAAGATGTAATCCACAATGCTCTTGGCAATGCGGATGTCCGGATTCTTGGTGTGCCCCATCGGCTCGAAGCGCGTATGCGAGAACTTACTCACATACACTTCCAGCGGCACCCCATATTGCAAACTCATCGAGACGGCTGTGCCGAAGCAATCCATCAAGCCGCCCACGGTGCTTCCTTCCTTGGCCATGGTGATAAACAACTCCCCCGGCCGCCCGTCCGGGTAGAGGCCCACGGTGATGTAGCCCTCGTGCCCCGTAATGTTGAACTTATGGGTGATCGACTGCCGCGTATCGAGCAAGCGCTCGCGACGGGGCGTGCCAGCCAACTTTCTGGCAGCCTTGTCTGTCTCCGTGCTGGTCGACAGAGGCTGGCTCTCTTTGGATCCGTCGCGATAGACGGCCAACGCCTTGAGACCCAACCGCCAGCCCGCGAGATAGGCATCGGCGATATCGGCCGGCGTGGTGTCGCGCGGCATGTTCACCGTCTTGGAGATAGCCCCGGACAGGAACGGCTGCGCGGCAGCCATCATCTTCACATGCGCCTGCCAAGCGATGCTGCGCGTGCCGTTGCGCGGCGTGAAGGCGCAGTCGAACACCGGCAGGTGTTGCGGCTGCAAATCGGACGTGCCTTCGATCGTGTCGTTGCGCTCGATGGCTTCGACGATGGCGGTGATGCGGGACTCGTCGTAGCCCAGGGTCTTCAGGGCCAGGGGCACCGTCTGGTTGATGATCTTGAGCATTCCGCCGCCGGCCAACTGCTTGTACTTGACCAGCGCGATGTCCGGCTCAATGCCGGTGGTGTCGCAATCCATCAAGAAGCTGATCGTGCCGGTGGGCGCCAGCACGGTGGCCTGGGCATTGCGGAAACCCCAGCGTTTGCCGGCGGTCAGCACATCGTCCCACACACGGCGGGCCGCATCTTTGAGATACGCCGGACAGGCGTCGTCGATGGTCTCGACCGCATCGCGATGCATCTGCATCACGCCCAGCATCGGGTCGCGGTTGGTGTCGTAAGCATCGAACGGACCGACGGCCGCGGCTAGTTCCGCGCTTGTGACGTTCGCCGCCCCGTGCAGCAGCGCGGTGAGGGCCCCGCACACGCCTAGCGCGGCATCGGAATCGTAGGGCAGGCCGCTGGACATCAGCAGGCTGCCAAGATTGGAGTAGCCCAACCCCAACGGACGGAACTCGTGGCTTTTCTCCGCAATCCGCTTCGTCGGGTAGCTGGCGTGATCGACCAGAATCTCCTGGGCGATGAAGAAAATACGGCATGCTGTCTGGAACCGCTCGACATCGAACGTGCCATCCGCCTGCCGGAACTTCATCAAGTTCACGCTCGCCAGATTGCACGCCGTGTTGTCCAGGAACATGTATTCGGAGCAGTTGTGGACGACCAAGCCATTGGCGCCAAAGTGATGTGTCACCGGCTCCGTGAGATCAAAGACATCCTCATCCCCAATCAACTCCAGCGAGGCCACGGGATCGTCCATGCGATCCTGATAAGCCGACACCATCTGATTGAGGACCGTCAACTGTTCCTGCTTGTGGCTGCCGGGCCAGAAGCCGATTTCCTTCTCGAACCGCAATCGCGAGGAGCGGCTAATCCGTAGCGAGTGCATCTGTTGCACTTCGTACTGCTTGAGGCCACCCTTGCCGTCGGGAAGCATGCTGGCGAGCGGGCCGACCCGGCGATTGCGGTAGAGCTTGCTCTTGATGCCAAAACCCAGGAGCAACAGTTGCACCTGTTGCAACATCTCGAGCGAAGTGGAATCGAGACTGATCGACTGGCTCTTCTCGCCGTAGTTGTAGACGCAGCCATCGGCGGTATATAGGCCACGCAGCAGTCCCGCCACGGCGAACCGGTTCAGTGTAAAGGCGGCATCGGTGAGACGCTTGCACGACGAACCCTGGTTGAGAACCGCGAATTCCTCGAGCACCTCCGACACCACACGCGACCCCGTGGAGAGCCGAGCAACCGTAGCAATGCCGCCTTCTCCCACGTTCACCGGCCGACGGCTGCGGCCGTCGTCCGACAGCGATTTCAGACGATTAATGCGCTCGCGGACTTGCTCCACCACCGGGGCTTCCAACTTAGCGCCCATGGTGAGCATCGAGATTGGCTCGCCATCTCGCGGACTGCGGGAAATACAACCGTCTCCCAGCATCAGACCAATCACTTCTGCAATATCGACTTCCAAATCCCGGCTGCCGAAGCCAACAGGGTTGAGCGCCACGCGGTCATCACGCGTCAGTTCACAAGCCGGCACGTCCCCGCGATTGACCGTGAACACCCGGTGATCGGCAGTCAGCCGCAGTTGGTAGCCGGCACGTGTCGTGAGCCGATAAACGGGCTTGCGGCCCGTCGGAAAAACTTGCGTCACCTGACGCCGCACCCCCTGCTGATCGACCAGGATCACATCCTCGCCCACGAGATCCCGGATCCGGCGATAGCCCTCCGCCGTGCTGACCTGCGTGTCGCCCGTGACGCACGGGTTGCTGGCATTGATCCGCCCCGAGTTGGGGCAGGTGTTCCAGTGGTTGATCGTGGTGTCGTACTGCACGCCCGGGTCGCCGCAGTACCAGGCGCCCTCGGACATTTTTCCCAGCAGGTCGCGGGCCTGATACGTGGGGCCGGCCTTCTCCGGATCGGTCACCCAGCGCGTGATCCAGGGCTTGTCTTCCACCACCGCCTGCATGAACTCGTCGG
Organism: Pirellulales bacterium; assembly: GCA_041748435.1. Lineage (GTDB taxonomy): Bacteria > Planctomycetota > Planctomycetia > Pirellulales > JBGTDH01 > JBGTDH01. The sequence goes on along the minus strand of JBGTDH010000942.1, from coordinate 33 downwards.
TCACGCGCACCGAGAGGTTGGCGTTCTGGAACA
>JBGTDH010000941.1:0-3161 GCA_041748435.1 Pirellulales bacterium | reverse complement strand
TATTAAGCAGATAAGGCATAGTCAAAGATAAGGATGAAGGATGAAGGATGAAGGATGAATCAGATGATCGTCTTGTTCTTCCTTCATCCTTCATCCTTCATCCTTTCCTTCAAATCCTTCATCCTTTCCCTCAATGTTCCTCCGCGCATTGCTTCTGGTAGGTCGTGTAGTCCATCAGGCCCTTGGGATCTGCGGCCAGCTTGATCTTGGCGATCCAGCCGCTGCCGTAGGGATCGTTGCTCAGGCGTTCCAGATGATCGGGCAAGTCTTCGTTGACCGCTACGATCTCGCCCGCCACGGGACTGTACAGATCGCTCACCGCCTTGACCGATTCGATCTCTCCGAACGATTCACCCGACTGCACCTCGCGCCCCACGGCCGGCAGTTCCATGTAGGTGAGGTCGGTCAGCGCCTCGACGGCGAACTTGCTGATGCCCACCGTGGCCACTTTGGCCCCGTCGGCCTCGGTCTGGACGTGGGCCCACTCGTGCGTCTTGGCGTAGAGCAATTGCTCGGGAGACACGGCGGTGTTCCTTTCGGCTAACGACGGTAAAAAGGCAAACTGACAATCCGGGCCGGATCGCGTCGACCCCGAATATCGATCTGGACGTTCGATCCATCCAACGCGGCGTCCGCGAGAACATAACCCATTGCAATCGGCATCTCCAGCGTGGGGGAGAAGGTCCCGCTGGTGACGGTTCCGATGTTTCGCTCCCCGGAGAAAATCGCCGACCCTTCGCGGGCAATGCGTTTGCCGGCCAATTTCAGACCCACGCGCCGCGGCAGCGTCGTATCTTGTTTGAACTTCGCCAACGCTTCCCGGCCGATGAACGTGCGGCCATCCAGATTCACGGCAAACCCGAGGCCCGCCTGATAGGGATTGATGTCCTCGGACAGCTCATGTCCATACAGCGGCATAGCGGCTTCCAACCGCAGCGTGTCTCTTGCGCCGAGTCCGCAAGCCATGCCGCCGTGAGGCCGAGCAGCTTCCAGGATGGCCTGCCAGATGTCGAACACAAGCGTCGGGCCGACGATGAGTTCACAGCCATCCTCACCCGTGTAGCCTGTGCGGCTGACGATTCCCCCGTGGCCGCAGATGCGCGTTTCCAGGCCCGTGTAGTACTTCATGCCAGCCAAGTTTGCGTCGATGAACGGCTGCACTACTTCGAGGGCCTTCGGTCCCTGGACGGCAATCATGGCCCACGGCGTCGTCACGTTGGTGTAGCTAACATCGAGCTGTGTGGTTTCATCCATGATCGTGTTGATCCACCTCTCGATCTTCGATCGATTGCTGGCGTTGACGACCATCACGTAGTACGTGCCGCCAATCACATCGGCCAAGCGGTACACAAGCACGTCGTCGAGGATGCCGCCGTCTTCGTTGATCACCAGCGCGTAGCGGATCTGCCCCGGCGAGAGGTCGGCCACGCGCCGTGTCACGATGCCGTCGAGAAACTTCGCGGCGTCGGGGCCAGCGAATAGTAGCCGACCCATGTGCGAGATATCGAACAAGCCCACCGCCGTGCGCGTGGCGACATGCTCTGCCACGATGGACGTGTACTGCACGGGCATCGACCAACCGCCGAACTCCACCATGCGTCCGCCGTGGGCGACGTGCCAATCGTACAGCGGCGTCCGGGCCAGCGTCGTGGTCATGGAGGTGCGACAAGGACAAGGATGCCAAACAGTCTTCGGGTATTGTACCGAGTCAGTTCCTGCCCGCCAGAGGATTGCAGCGCAGACCTGGGGGACTCAACTGTCTAAGATGGAGCAATCGAAACAAGGCGGCGGAGCGACCAAGGATTGCAACATGCAGACGATCCGTGTTCTGGAAAAGACTGGCAAGGACGGGATGCTGTCCTTGCGCATCCTGCTGGGCGAGCCGGAAGCAGAGTACGACGTGCTGGTTGTGGTGCAACCTAAGACTTCCACGGCCTCCTCGGATAGTCTGGGGTGGCCGTTGGGGTACTTTGAAGCCACCTTCGGCGCTATCAGCGACGAGACGTTTACCCGACCGCCGCAGTAAGTCCGGCACGACGCAGATCTACGCAGAGCGGGTTGGGTAAAGGCGCGGCCAGGAGATCGACCGACTAACCTAGACATTCAGTCGCTTGTGTCGGACAGAAAGAATTCCGGGCCGCGGGCGGTTCGTCGACCGCCCCATCGCGCAAATTGTCGAAGGAATGTCAATCCAATCAAGCCCGCGACGCCTGGCGGCAACGCCAAAGAAGTTGTATCGGTGAGGATCGCGATCACCGTTGCCCGGAAATCCAATTCGGTGATTCGGCAAGTCACCCAGCCGCGCTCTTGCAGACCTTGAAGGGCGCCGGTCGTGGGCGTGGCCGGCAAGACCGCGCGAATCAGGTCGGCGGCCGAATGAGGCAGCACGAGACTATTGGTTCCGGTAAAGCCGGAATCGACCAGTAGTCGCAGCCAGCGGTGGCTCCCGTCCAACTTGAGCAACTCGACATCGACGACTTCCGCGTCCGGAAGGCTGGGATAAGTCACGATTGCCATGCCCACCTCAGCGAATCACAGCCACCGTAGGGGGCGTGATGGGGACGACCATCCCATGTTGGGGGTTGGGATCCACGGCGCGCAACGCGGCAATCGCATCGTCCGGATTGTCAGCAACGGCCACGATGTTTCCGTCCAGCAGCGCCACATACTCGCCTTCGCAGAAAGTACGGTCTTGCCACTGAAAGTCCCTGCACATGGCTTCCGCGATTCGCAGGTTACGTTCTTTGTCGTTCATGCAACCTCCCGGCCCCATCTAATTCTAGCAAAGCTGGCCATTGATGCGGTAGCTCGCACGAGAACACCAAACAAATCTTCGGGTATTGTACCGAGTCAGCCCCTGCCCGCCAGAGGATGGGAGCAAGGGGCTCACTCGCGCCGATTCGACGTGTTCCAGCGTGACCAACGAGCATCAAGTGCTTAAGATTAGGGTCGGTTGGTTTCGTAGAGAAGTATGATAGGTGGGAAGTTGGCCTATGATTCCTCGAACATCGCCATCTGCCGTGGATCCAGGCGGCAACCTGGGGCCAATGGATCGCTTGTGCGACGAGTTTGAATTGTGGTGGCGCGGGGGACGCCGCCCCTCGTTGCGGGCGTTTCTGAGCCGCGCGCCGGCCGACGTTCGCTCGGACGCTTTCAGCGAG
>JBGTDH010000940.1:0-8773 GCA_041748435.1 Pirellulales bacterium | reverse complement strand
AGCCACCGCCGCCAGACGGGAAGCCGCGCGTGGGCGTCTGTCACCGCGGCTGTAAGTTGCGCGGCCAACGTCTCAATCATGCGCGGTCCGTACTGCTCCAACTCCGACTCGGCCCGACACAGGGCATCGTCCAGATCGGCCAACGATTCGACCCACGGCAACAGATCGGCCTGCGAAGTCTCCAGCGGGGCGACTGCGGGTGAGCGCACCTGCTCCAGCGTCTGCTCCAGGCCGGTCAGCAAGGCTTCCGCCTGTTGCTGCACACCGCGACTGGCCTTTGTTTGCAGTTTGACTTCCTGCCGCAAGGCGGTGAACTCCTCGACCAATCGCAGCAGGCCCACGTCGGGGGCGGCGACCGGCGGCGCAAGTCCGAACTCGCGCGCTGCGTGCGATCGCCAACGATCGGCATCTTCGTCGCCTTGCGGTTGTGCTTCTTGTCGCGTGGCGTCGTACCAGCTTTTCAGCGAGGCCAGCAAGGAGTCGGCGTCGGGCCAGCCGCTCATGCCTGTTCTCCCAAGGAAAGCAGAGCCGTCGTGGGGATGCGCCGTGCGGAAACCAACGAGGTGAGAACGCTGGCGGCCACTTGCTCCCAGATGGCGTCTTCTTCCGGCGAGAAGATTTGCCGTGACAGCCGCTTAAGCGGATCCCGCAGCTCTTCGTATGCCGCGCGAATCTCGGCGAAGCGCTCGGGATCCCGTTCGGGGGGATGTTCGCGCACCAGGGCCAAGTAGCGCTCCCGCGCGGCCGCCTCATCGGCGGTGGGGGGCAAACCGAGTGTTTCCCAGGGATCGTTCATGCTTTTCCTACCGCTTGCGCTTAAAACCGCCAAATTTCTTCTCGAGCTCCTCGATGGGATTGAACCCGAATTGGTCTTCCACATCTTCCAAAACTTCGTCCATCGAGACGCCCTCCGCAGCGCACATGGCGCTCATCATCTGCATCAGTTGGTCGAGCGGATTGCCCGAACCGGCCAGCGGGACGGGGACCCTCGATTGCATCTCGCGGAACAAGGTCTCCCGCTGCTTAATCTGTGGCATCAGACGCGCATCCTGGCAATCGGGAGATGCCTCGATCAGCGTCCGCGCCCGTTCGAAGCACCGCAATGCCAGGTGTTGGTTGCCGGCGAAGGGTCCACGCTGATACTCATTCTCCGCCATCAGATACCAGAACAGCGGCGTCTGAGGATGATGGGTTGTGGCGCGGCGGAGGACCTTGTCCAACAGTCCGTCATCACTCGGGGCCGCCATTAAAAACAGGCAGGCCCCCCGCAGGTCTTGCTCGCTGAGCTTGCTTCGTGATGCCCGGCCGATGTACTTGCTTAGTTGCTTGACGTGTTTCTCCAGCGCAGGGTAGTTTGTTCCCACTTCGAGGTGCGCGGCCAGCACGCGGGACATCTCGCCCACCGCCGCGCCGCGGACGCGTTTGGAAAGTTCCGCGTCCAAGCTCTTTTGAAATCGCTGCCCAACCTGCTTGGCTAGCCGGTAGCGCTGCGACTCGATGGCCGCCAGGAGCAGCACCGTGGCGGGATCGCTCGCCACTTCTTGCGCCGAGTCGATCCATTTGGCGGCCTCAATCTGGAAACCCGCCTTCCACTCGAACATGGCCTGCGCCACCCGGAACGCGGGCGTGCGGCCGATCTGCGGATCGACCTGTTGCGCGGCTTCCAGATGCTGCCGTCCTTGATCCCATTTTTCCTCTAGTGCGAACTGCCGCGCGGCGCCCTTATGCACTGCGGCGTGCAGATCCTTCCATTTGCCGTCCAAGGGCTTGAGTTGCTGCCCCCGCTGCGCGTACGGCAGCGCCTCCGCGGGCCGGTCGCTCACTGCTAGCCGCATCGCCAAAAACTCCAGCGAAGGCAAATGGTCCGGCAGATGCTCCAATGTCTCGACACACGCTTCGTGCGCTTGCTCTGGCAAATCCAGCCGCATCAACGCAGCGAACCTGGCTTCATAGGTTGGCACGTGATCCGGCCACAATCGCAAGCTCTCCCGCCAGGCCGCCACGGCGCCCTGAATATCCACCGGCTGAGGGCTACCCCAAACCGGCAGGGGCTGCTCCCGAGCGCTTTCTGCAAAGTCGATGTAATCGGCCGCCAGATGATTCCACACCAGGGCGCGGGCCTTGGGAATTAAGTCCGGCGGAATCGCCGGCGACTGCGGCAGGCTGGCGATGTAACCTCGCCAGGCGTTGGCCAGCTCGTACATGCTTCCGCCGCCCCGCTCGTAAGCCAATGCCCAAAGCCGATGCCACTGCGGATCCAGCGGCAATGGCTCCAACTGCCGCGTGAGCTTGCCGATGAATTTTACGCGTCCCCCTTCCGCCACCAGATCCTCGGCCCCATCGATCAAACGGCGATACAGCACCCGTGTCAGCCGGCGACGAGCCTCGTCGTTCCCCTTGAGCGCGCCTTGCAGCCTCTGCGTCTTGCCGAAAGCGTCCGACCAGCGCTCCTCCTCCACGAACGACGACAGCTCGCGAATCAGCCCGATGGCGCCTTTGCCCCCCAAGGCAGATTCCAGACGCCCCCAGGCATCCCACGTTTGTGCCTCTGCCCGCGGCGGGGTAATGCCCACCGTGCCCAGTAGCGGCGATGCGATTCGATGAGCAAGCCGCGCCGCATCCAGACGCGTCCAGTTGGCGCGAGTCGCTTCTGCATCCTGACGATAAAAGGCCGTCAGCCCGCGAACGAACCAACGCCAATCGGACACGGGAGATTGCCGCGGAATCGATTGCAGCAACTCTGCCGCTTGAGAATCGTGGCCGCCTTCCAGGGCCACCAGTGCCTGGCACACGGAGCTCACCTGCGGCGCTAACACTTCCGGCAGCTGCTCCGCCGGTTTGCCCACCCGCACCGATCGATCCACCAGCGCACTGATGCCTGCGGGCCACGCGGCCGGATCGGGCGAAGATTCCATCGGGCGGCTGGGCGCCGGCTCCGCTGCGGCAACGGCGGTAGATTCCGCTGCGACTTCCGAGGTGGACATGGCGTAACTTCCGTGTGGAAAACTTCCTCCCTTCGCCATAGTCTAGCCAGTGGACAGCGGACTGAAAAGCACATCACCCCAAGGTTCCCTAAGGTTCTTCAAGTCATGGGAAGCGTCACTCGCATGTCGCCACCCTGCCGCTTGCATCATCGATCCCGCGCAACGACAATTCATGCGCGTCGCTTGTCCGATCTTCCCCCCTGCGGAGTGCGCCATGAAACGTGCCATGTTGATCCTGACTTTGGGGACCCTTGTGGTGATGTCTACCGCCCGACCGGCCGAGGCCCAAATGGGTTACGGCTACCGTCCGTATGCCTACGGCGGGTATGCATATTACTATCCGCGCACCTATGCCTACAACGTCCCCTACGGCGGCACACCGTTGCGATCCTATCCGTCGTACAGCTACTGGGCCAATGCCGGCTATCCCTACCGCACCTACAGTTATTATTCGAACTACAGCGGCGCGTTTCCGACCTATGGCTACATTTACGGCTACCCGTATTATGCCTCAGCCTATCGGCCGTATGGCTGGTGAACAGGACGCTAGTTCGAGCAGGTCTGAGTACGACTGCGGCACGATGTCTGCGGATGCAATGCGGAACTCGCGGCTTAGCCAGTCCAATTGTGCGCGGCCTGCGGCATCGTCGATCTCGCCGCCGAGAACCGACTCGAATTCCAGGAACTCGCCCACGCCTTGTACGCTGTCCAAGTGAACGCGCACATTGTCGTAGAGCAGCACGTGGCGAATCTTATCGACCACAATGCGAACGCCAAGCGTCGCGGAGAGCGCCTGCTTGAGCAAGGGGGGGTCGGCGATTGGCACGAGGTGATAATCGCTGCCCCGCGCGTGCGCGGCATCACTGCGATGGTAGGCGATCAGCTCGGCACCCTGCCCGACGATCTCGCGCAGCTTCAGCCGCCCGCGCGGGACGTGGAAGTACGTGTCGATCTGCCGTAACGCGCCCACATCCTGGGTGGCAATCCGCTGGGCAATCTCGCGGGCAGTATCCAACGACGCCACGCGGGCCTTGAGTTCGATATTGCGGGGCATGCTGCGGGATGGCTAAGAGAGAATCTCTCGGACTTCGGGAACCATCGCCTTCAGCGCCTCCGCGTACTTCACGCCGCAGGTCTTGCCGCGATACAGGGCGATGGCTTCTTTGGTCTGCTGCGCGCCGTCCAACTCGCCAGGATGATATTTCTCGTTTCGGACCAGTGCCATGAAGCGGCCCAGCCACTCGATGGCCCGCGGCCACAGGTCGCTGATATCGACGAACGTGTCCGGCTCGAAGCCGATCGTGTGCCGCGGACCATTGTCGTACAGATAAATTCGCGACGGGCCTTTGACCGCGCGCTTGTCGAGAAGGGATGCGGCGTAGCGCAAGGCAATTCCGCTGAGTTGCGAAGCCACCACATGATCGTCGTGATGGTCGTTGCGCCACAGCATCAGGCCGAGATCGGGCTGGATCTCGGCGACGGCGGCCGCCACCGCCTTCTTGGTCTGCTCGTTCACATCGAACAGGTGCGAGCGAAAATCCAGATACCGCATCTCGACGCCATAGGAGGCGGAAATCTCCTTCGTACCGGAAATGAGCTCCTGATGCCGCTCGCCAATCGGCGGCCAATTGGAATAATCGCCGATCAGCGTAAGGATCACCACGCGGTAGTTTTTCGTCACCGCGCGCAGCAAGATGCCCGGCACGCCAAACACGCAATCGTCGTAATGAGCGCCAATGGCCAGCAGGGTCTTCATGGTTGGATCTCGCTAAAGCTTAAGAAACTCCGGAAGATAACCCGGGTCGCCGGTCGGGGCATGTTGCAGTGGCTGGCTCTCCCGCTCGCGACGCTCCTGCCCGCGCAGCGAGAGATATGACCCGTGCATCAACCGGTCTTCCTTGCCGGCGCCGGCTTCGATCAGGATCGCCGATTCGGAGAGCAGATGCTTCTCGACCACATTGATCCCGTAACAACGGGTTTGGCAAAGTCCGCAGCCGACGCACTTGTCGGCCAACACCACGGGAGCGAGGAAGCCGGTGCCGTCGATGGGGTTGCCTTGCTCATCTCCCTGCGTGCCGACGCGCGTGAACTCGATGGCATCGTACCCGGCGGCCACGCACTCATCAACGCACAATTGGCAAGCCTCGCGACCGGCGTGGGGCAAGCACGTTTCCAGATTCACGATCGCCAGGCCCATGCGGCACACGCGCTTCTCTTCCAGCGGCAGCGCGCGAATGGCGCCCGTGGGACAGACTTGTCCGCAGGCATTGCAGCTCGATTCGCAGCCGGCCCAGTTGGCCACGACGTGCGGCGTCCATAATCCCTCCAAGCCCTGCTGAAACCCCATCGCGTGCAGCACATCGTTGGGACAGGCCTTGAAGCACTCGCCGCAACGGATGCACATCTGCAGGAACTCTTGCTCGGGCACGCTTCCGGGCGGACGCACCGGGCGCGGCGACGCGGGATCGTCCAGATTCGCCCCCAGCGCCTTGGTGGCCAGGCCCGCGCCTAACCCGCCCAGCGTGCCGGCTGCCACGCCCACACTGGCGGCCAGAAATCCACGGCGGCCGAGCGCCGTCTCGTGCGTCGGCGGATCGTCCAGGAGTTTTAGCTCCACGCCGTTCCAGCGCTCGACGAACTTGATGGCCTGCGTGGGACAAACGCCGGCGCACGTCTGGCACAGCGTGCAATCGCTGGTGCGCGTGGTGAAGTCGGGCTTGATGGCGTCGAAGGGGCAAATCTCTACGCACTTGTTGCAGTGGATGCAGCTCGATTCGACCTTCCGCTCGCTTACCCGGAACAAATTGAACACCGAGAACACGGCCCCGCTGGGGCAGACGTATTTGCACCAGAACCGCGGCTGCAGCAAACCCAGGCCCAGCACGCCGGCGAACAGTGCGATCGACAGATAATGTCCCGCGCCCAGCGGCGGCATCTGATGCCAGCCTCGCGCGGAGCCCGTTTGCAAGGGGCCAAACACGAACAGCATGCCGCGGGTCAGAACGGGAATAGCCGCCACGAATCCGGTGAGCAGCACGCCGCAGAGGGCGGCCACCAGGCATCCCAGGAGCAAGTAATACTTGACGTGGACCCACCAGCCATCGTCGGGGACGCGGAACCGCGTGACGCGGCGGCCGACGACCCAATCGAACAGATCGATGAGCGTCCCCAGCGGACAGAGATAGCCGCAGAACCCGCGCGGGATGACGATACAGACCAGCAGAATGACGGCAGCGCACGTGAGGGACCAGACCCAACTCCTGGCGGCAATGGCCGTGGAGAGGGCCACGAGCGGATCGATCACCAGGAATGCCTCGGCCGCCAGCCGCTCCTTCGCCGCGAGATTATCTGTGTATTGCGACGGCCAGCTTCCCGGCGCCCGCTCATGGAGCGACCACGGCCCGGGACTGAAGGCAAGCTGATCGAGTTGCTCCGCGGAAAGCGACTCGACCGGTTCGATCGCCGCCTCGGATGCCGAGATGCTCGTCACACGAAAGGGCCCCACGGCGCGGCCCTTGCCCTCCTCCGTGCTCTCATCAACGACATACAGTTGCTCGTTTGCATGCGGCGGGTCTGTCGGGGCCTGCTCGATCACCAGAGTGGCCCGTCCGCTGCCGGCATCGATTTCGGCCGGCACCCAGCCCGGCCAGTTTCGCGACGGCCGCGCGCTATAGGGCCAGCAAACAAAGAAAAACAGCCACAGGAACAGCGCGAAGCACACACCCTGCACCACGCGGCGCACCGGCGCAGAAAGCCAGGATGGCCCCAGCCGCTTAAGCCACTTGCGTGCCAGCCCCGGTTTGCCCGTGAGCCGATCGGCGAACAGCGCCTTTGGCAGCAAGCGCATCGCAGCTCGAAGCAGCACTCCCGGCGGCGCCGGCGCCATGCCCTTCTTCGGCTTACGCAGAAACGGCAGAAAGATGTCCAGCCGCATGGCCACTCGCTGGGTTGAGTTCGTCGGTCGTCTTCAGTGTAGCCGTGTCTCTCCGAGACACGAAACGGGTTTCAAAGAAACCCGCTTTGCCAGTCTCGCAGTCTGAGAGAAACCGGCCTAGATTGGTCTGTATGAATCGCGATGAGATTCAGACATTCGATCCGCGGGAATCGTATACGGTCGTTCGGCGCCAGTTGCCGCATTGGACGCAGGCGGGAACCGTTTGCTTCATTACGTGGCGTACCGCGGATTCGATGCCACGAGAAGTAATCCAGCGCTGGATCGCGGAGCGTAACGAGCTTCTGCGGAGTCACGGGATCGTCGTGGATTCGGCGGGGCTCAGTCAAGCCGACGCGCCATGGCGGCAGGCACTCGATCAACTGCCCCCTGTCTTGCGGCGAGAACTGCAAAACTCGTTATCGGAGCGATTTGATTTGCATCTGGACGCTTGCCACGGGGAGTGCCTGCTCCGGCGAGCGGAACTGGCGAAGATTGTCGGCGAGAGCCTGCTGAAGTTTAACGGCGACCGCTACGAACTAACCGATTTTGTCGTGATGCCCAACCACGTCCACTTACTGGCCGCATTCCCGGATGAGGATGCGATGCTCAAGCAATGCACTCTTTGGAAGCGATTCACGGGTCGCAGAATCAACGAGATCACGCGACGAAGCGGCGAATTCTGGCAGCAGGAGGCATTCGATCACCTGGTTCGCAGTGTGGAACAGTTTGAGCATTATCGTTGCTACATTCGGAACAACGGTTCGCATGCTCGACTGCGTGCAGGCGAGTATTTGTGGTTCTCTGCAACGTAGGCCGGCTTCTCCGAAACCGGCCTACGTGTCTCGGAGAGACACGGCTACATTACTTGGCAGCGCTCGACAAGGCTTTGGCCGTGGCGTTGATGATGGCCTCGGAGGTGATGGTGGCGCTGCTCGTGGCGTCGACTCCCTTCACGCCTTGCTTGGCGATAATCTTTCGCGGCGTGTCGGTTAAGGCGGAGTAGAACTGCTTCTCTTTGTGCTGCGTGATGCGCACGTCCTCGATCCGCTGCCCACGCACCACGACCTCCACCTGCACCTGCCCCTCGTACCCCAGGCTGGTGTCTTTGTAAGAGCCGTCGGGAACGCGCTTCACATCGCTCAGACTGAACAACCGGATGGCCTCCAGGCTGGCGCGGGCGCGAGCCTGATCCTTCTCGATGCGCCCCTTCTGATTGCCCTCCGCCTTTACGTTAATCACCTTCTGATAGAAATCGACCGCCTTCGAAGTCTGACCTGCCACGCGGCAGGCATCGCCGGCGGAGAGGTAGGCCATGGCCGGATAGCCACCCTTGGCCAGCGCTTCCGCCAGTTGCAGAGCCGTGTTCGTCTCGCCCATGTCGGCCCACAGCTTGATCATCGGCGAGCTTTGCGGCTTGCTCTTGAGCAGTTCCACGGCCATCTGCTTGTTGCCCAATCGCCAGTAGCACTCGGCCAGATGCACGACCGCTCCGGGCTCGCCGCTGCCTTTGTCGATGCCGGCCGTGCGCCACCAGAAGGCGGCCCGCGCGTCGTCTTCCAGGAGGTTGTGGTACATGCGGCCCAGGGCCGCCATGCTGCGATGCTGCACGTCGCGATCGTCCTTGTTCTCCGTGAGCAGGAAGTGCAGCAGCCGCACCCCTTCGCGCCACTTGCCGGGGTTGGGATTGATCACATCCCAGATGTATTGCCCAACGTTTTTTTGATTGTTCCAGCCTTCTGGCGCCGGGTGCGGGAACTTCAGATCCAACGACTTCGGATAGTTCAGCGGCGTGGCCTCGAACCAATCCGGGGGCGTCTTGCCAAGCTGATTGATCAGGGCTTCCACTTCCGCCTTG
>JBGTDH010000939.1:0-5700 GCA_041748435.1 Pirellulales bacterium | reverse complement strand
GTCCAATCAAAGGATCGCGGAGCAACGCGATCGGGCAGAGCTTAACTTCGGGCAGATGCGGGTGGCATCCAACGAAATGATGGACGTGATCGAGCAGTGGCTGTCGCGCTCGCCCGAGGCGGAAGGTGTGCAACAATCGCTGCTTCGCAAGGGTCTGCAGTTCTACGAGCAGTTCCTAAAGCAGGAGCCCACCAACTCTGCGGTGCGTGCCGAGATGGCCGCCAACCATCAGCGGGTAGCCGGCATCCGGCGGCGGTTGGGGCAGTACGATCTGGCCGCCCAGCACAGCCGCCAGGCGCGGGACGAGTTCACGGCCCTGGCTTCTTTAGAGCCGCAGGCAGTTGAGCATCGCCGCTTTTGGGCCGAGAGCAGCAACTGGCTGGGGGAAGCGTATCGTCAGGCGGGCAACAGGACCGACGCCCAAGTCGCCTACGAAGAGGCCATTCGCATTGGCGAGCAGCTTCTGCGGGATCAGCCGCGGGATGCCGCGTTGCAAGGCGAGCTGGCGCGCGCTTACTATAACCTGGGCTTGTTGCAACACTCCGGCGGCGATCTGTCAGCGGCGCCGCAGTCATTTCTGCAAGCGGTCAAACTGCTGGTCGATGCCGTACAGCTAAATCCAGCAGATCGCCACTTGCGGCAGCATTTGGCCCGCTGCCAGATCAATCTGGGAATTGCATTCAAGGACAAGCAGCGACCGGCCGAGGCGGATCATCAATATCAGCAGGCGATTGCACTGCTCACGCAGCTGGCCGCGGAAGCGAAAGACGAGCCGGAATATCGGCATGAGCTGGGTACGGTCCACATGGACCGCGGCAACTTGTTCCTGGTTCATAAAGACAACACGCGTCTCGGCAGCGGCCAACCGTTGGACGCGGCGCTGGCTGCGTATCGCGCGGCAATCGAGACGCTCCAACCGCTGGCTGCCGAGTATGTTGGCGTGCCGCTCTATCGCAAGGCGTTGGCCAGCAGCTTCAACGGCCTGGGAAGCGCTTGCCTGATCAAAGACGACGTGGCCGGCGCCCGGGCGGCGTGGCAGCAGGCCAGGGAGCAGCAAGAGGCCCTCGTGAAACATTCGCTCCGACAGGCCGATTATCACAGCGGCCTGGGTCTCACGTTGGGAAATCTGGCCCTGTTAACCCGCCGTGCGGATGACGTCGCCGCGGAGGAAACTTTGCTGGAGGCTGCCATCCAGCGCCAGGCAGAGGCGGTGCGGTTGGCCGCGGGCAATATCTCTTACGTCCGCTTCTTGAATGATCACCACTTGAATCTGGCTTGGCTGCACGAGGGGCAGGGCGCCCATGACAAGGCGATCGCGCAGATCGAACAGATGACGATCCCCGCCACCGCGGATTGGCAACAGCCGCTGGGCGTCGCGCAGTTGATCGCGCTGTGTATGCAAGCCGCCGAGAAGGATGAGATGCTCACGGCGCCGCAGCGGCAGCGCACCCTGGACGACTACGGCGGCCGGGCCATGGCCTGGCTGAAACGAGCGGTTGAACAAGGACTCGACGACGCGCAGCAACTGGCGGAGGACCCCGACCTTGGTCCGCTTCGCACGCGCACGGATTATCAGGATCTGGTGAAAAATCTGAAGCCGACTCCCAAGCCCTGAGGATCCTGTGAATCTGGGGTAGCTCCGCCGCCTTCTGCCAGCAGACTTGTGCCCGCTCGCCGTTGCGACCGATAGCATCGGAAGGAGCCGCCATCATGAAACGATCGGGACACGCCGGACACGCCTGTTTCTACGTCGGATTGTTGATCTGCGCGTGCGCCTTGCCGACGCACGCACAGTCCCGAGCGTCCCGCCGTCCCCGTCCCGAGATGCCCCAGGTGGCGGATAGCGGCGTGGGCTACATCGATACGGCCGTGATCGGCAGCCGCATCCGATTTCGCTACGACGCCGCTTATGATCTCGACAAACCCAGCCGGGCAGAGTTCTTTTGGCCCGTGGGCCGACCCTTGGGGCCTGGTCCGGGTCCGGAGACGGGTGTCGATTATCAGGACGTTTCCGCCTACGTGGAATGGGCGCCTGCTTCTTCGCGGTGGAGCCTGTTTGCAGAGATGCCGTTTCGCTTTATCGATCCGGAGCTGAACAACAACACCAGCGGCTTCAGCGATGGCAACGCCGGCTTCCGTCTGGCGCTGAAACAGGACGCCTGCCAGACCACCACGTTTCAGTTGCGGACATATTTTCCCAGCGGAGATGGATCGCGCGGTTTGGGCACCGAGCACGTGAGCATCGAGCCGGCGCTCTTGCACTATCGCCAGCTTGCGCCGCGCCTGGCATTGGAGCTGGAGCTGCGGGATTGGATCGCCGTGGACGGCACAGACGATTTCGCCGGCAACGTGCTGCGTTACGGCGCCGGATTCAGCTATCTGCTCACCGATTCCTGCACGACGCCGATCAAGGCCGTCGTGGAGTTCGTGGGCTGGACCGTCGTGGATGGCATGACGGCCTTCTCGCCGGTGGCCGGTCAGCGCGTGATTGAAGACGCCGCGGGAGACACGATCGTCAATGCCAAAGTGGGCTTGCGAGGGAGCTTAAGCCCCTGTTGCGATCTCTACGCCGGCTACGGCCAGGCGCTGACGGAGCAAATCTGGTACGACCACACCTTCCGTGTGGAACTCCGCCGCACGTTTTAATGTAGGCCGGTCTCTCCGAGACCGGCAGCGGGTTTCGGAAACCCGCCTAGTGCGCCGCGTTTAGAACGCGAACTCCAGGCGGGCCACGAGGCCGTCCAGCGTAAACGTGTCTTCGTTATCGCGATAGCGGGCGGTCTGGATCGAGTGGATCAGGCTATTGGCGCTGGCAATATCGACCAGCGCGGTAATGTTGTAACCGCCGCTGAGGCGCCACCGCTGGTTGCGGCTGCGCCACCCCACGCCCACCTCGACTTCAATGGTGGGAATAATGCGATCGTCGACGCGGCTGGTGGTAACCACGACGCCATCGAAGTTGCTCTCCTGAACGAACGTGCTGCTGAGCTCACCGGCCACGGCGCCGCCGATAAACTTGCCGTAGCCAAACAGGCCGCCTTGCTGGCCGCCCCATTCTCCTTCGATGCCGCCGCGCAGGCCGAAGCCATCGAAATCGTTGCGCGCCGTGACCGTTTCGATGCGTGTCGGGCTGGTGAAGGTGGCGCGGAAGTTGTCTTCGTACTCCAGGTACCGCACGCCCACGATGTAGTTCACGCGATAAACGCAATCGGAGCAGAACACGTGGCGGTAATCGATGTCGAAGGTCTTGTACTCGACGTCGTACTGCGCCGCGGCATCGGTGTAGAAGAAATCGGCGGCGACCGTGGCCGGATGCACTACCAGGGCCAGCAGCACGACATTGTCGGCCGGATCGATCGCGACGCTATTCTGCGTCTCCGTATCGAAGTGCGTGTACGAGGCTCCAATCTGGGTCTCGCACGTCCGCTGCCACCAGAGGCCCGCGCGATAGCCGTGATCGAAATCGGGGTTCAACGTGGCGATTGGACCGACGGGAATGACCGGCTCATCGGGCGGGACGATGCCGCCGTTGATGGGCACGGCGAAATCGGTCGTGGTGCTGTCGCCAGCGCGCCAGTACAGATACTCGGCGAAGACGCCAAACCGCAGCGTGCGCGGCGGCGCGCAAGGCGGCGCGCATTGACCTTGAAACATCGTCGGCTGGGAACCCATCATTGCCGGGAACATGCCCGTCTGCGGCTGCGTGTAGGGATCCCACGTGGTGACGCCGGTGGTCATGCTGGGATCGCCGATGACAGGCGAGTACATATTGCCGGGCGCATACACATTGCCGGGCGAGTAAACATTCGCACCCGACTGGCACTGGCAACCCGGCGTGCCGCATTGGCACCCGGGAGCGCCGGCAGGCACCATGGCCTGGGGCATCGCCACCACTCCTTGGGCCGCGGCGGGAATCGCCGACCCCAGCCAAATTACAAATCCCGCCAAAGCGCAGATCAAGCGTGCATTGCGCACCGGTGCCTCCATCGACACGTGCCGAGACGACTTTGTTGAGCAAGAAGAAGAACGGCGGGTAGATACTTCAAGCCCGATCAGGGGTCAACGCCAACTGAATTCAGCCAACCCTTTGAGACATCCCGCTACCATGTGTCCCTGTGCCTTTAATAAGCCGAACAGAACGGCCTATAATAATATAATAATGGCAGCGTTTAGTATGGGTTCGATTGAGCGGCCATGTTAAAGGCAGACGTATTTATGAGCGAGGTCAGAGATTCATCCCCAACTCGCTACCGAGCAGGAAGATACGTCCAGCAGCCCACGGACTATCGTGCGTTTATTCCCACCGCGCTGCCGCCCGATCCTCCGATTCAGATCGATAGCGCTCTCCAGATCCAGCTTTCCCAGGCAGATCGAGCTCCGAGAGCTACATCCGTTTGTTTAACGAGCCGGCGGATGACGCGGATTAGTCGACGACGAATGCGCCGTGAGATGAGGACGACTCGCAGGGACCGCTAGCGTCTCCCTCACGGAGATTGCGGGCGCTGCACGATCACGGCTGCCAGCAGCAATCCCGCTATGAAGCTGGCCCCCAGTACCCCCCAGAATGCCGCGGGACCGCCGAAGTGCTCCAAGCCATGAGGCAGGTTCATGCCGAACACGGTGCTGACCGTGGCGATGGGAAAGAACAGCGCCACCAGCACGTTCAAGCGGTGCGAGGCCACGGTCATTTCGTAGCCGCGGTGCGTTTGCTTCTCCGATTCCCGCGCGATGGTGAAATCGAGCGCGTTCTTGGCATCTGTGTGCAATAACTCCAAGGCCCGCTCGATCTCGCCGGCGCGGTCGCGCAGATTGAGCAAATCGCGATCGGCGGGCAGCATCTCCCGCGCCTGTTGCAAGGTGGCGTGCAGGTTGCGCGCGGTGCGATGCAGCGGAGCCACGGCTTGCAGCACGGCAAAATAATCTCGAGCGCCGGCGCCCTTTTCCACGAGCCCGTCCAGTTGATCTTCTCGCTCGGCGAATTGTTCGACGTGCGCCTTCAGGGCCTGAATGCCGGCGCCCGCGCTATTGGACTTCCAATTCCCCAACTCGTCCCGCCAGAACAAACGCGGCTCGCGATCGTCCTGTCCCGCCTTCGGCGGCGCGTGGAGCACTAGCAGCACGTGGCCCTCGGCCGTCATGGCCCGCTGCCGGCCGGCACTCTCGCCCAGCCGGGCACGAAACAAATCGGGAACTTTCCAGGTCGCCGGGAGCACGGTTTTCATCGAGGTTGACCTTTCTTTCCAACGAAGTATGCCATCCTCCGTAGGTCAATTCGGTTGGCACACTGAAATCTTCGCCATGTTAGCGCATGCCACTCCCAGAAACCGGGTTGTTCGGGTTGTTCCGGCGATCCGACCCACAATAGCGTGGGAATCACGGGGCGGGAGTTGCCCCGTTAGGCACTTCCGCCGGCGGCTCGACCACCGGAGGGTCCGGGGGCTGCAACAGATCCATTTGTGGCACAGGCTGTTGTATCTGAGTCTCCACGGTGCGATACGCCATGAATCCCATGCCCAGCAGCCCCACTCCGCACAACACGATCAAGAGCACTATCACCCCGACCACGATGCCTACGATAAGACCCGTGCTGGAACCACGCGGGGGCGGGACATATTCGGGCGTGGGCGTCTGCGACATGGCAACTTGCTCCTGGGCTGAGCGTTGATCAAATCAAATTCGCTGGTAGTCGAAACATTGAGC
>JBGTDH010000938.1:0-5537 GCA_041748435.1 Pirellulales bacterium | reverse complement strand
GGTCTCGTCGGCGCAGGGCGGACCGAGCTGGCCGAGACGCTCTTCGGTGTTCGTCCGCGCGTCGCCGGGCAGATCGAGCTCGAGGGCCGGGCGCTGGCGATCAACTCGCCGCGGGACGCGATCAGCGCCGGAATTTACCTGGTGCCGGAGGATCGCCGCTTGCAAGGCCTGGTGTTGGCCTCCAGCGTGCGCAACAACATCAGCCTGGCGTCGCTGCCGCGGCTTAGCCGATGGCGGCTTGTGGCCCGTCGCCGCGAGCAAGACACCGCCGAAGACATGCAGCGGCAATTGAACATCCGCACGCCCACGATCAAGCAAATCGTGGGACTGTTAAGCGGCGGCAACCAGCAGAAAGTTGTGTTGGGAAAGTGGCTCTGCCGCCGTCCGCGGCTGCTGATTCTGGATGAGCCTACCCGCGGCGTGGATGTCGGCGCAAAGAGCGAGATCTACGCCATTATGGATCGCCTGGCGAGCGAGGGGGTGGGCATCCTGATGATCTCCAGCGACCTGGAAGAGATCTTGGGCATGAGCGACCGAGTATTGGTGATGCATGAAGGCCGCCTGGCCGGCCAATTGCTTCGCTCAGAGTTGAGCGAACAGCGGGTAATGCACCTGGCCACGGGCGGCTCGACCGCGGCCGCTTAGCCATTGACGCTGGCGCGAAATCACCTAGACTCCAACTACAGACATCCGCGGGAATGGCGGAATTGGCAGACGCGCCAGGTTGAGGGCCTGGTGGTAGCAATACCGTGCAGGTTCAAGTCCTGTTTCCCGCATGAGTGAGGGCTATCGGCTATCAGCTTTCGGCTATCGGCCAGAGTGTCTGGCTGATAGCTGACAGCCGATAGCCGATAGCTTTTTATCTGGCTGACAGCCGATAGCCAATAGCCACCATGTTTCTCTCCTTCAACGCCGTCACCAAGTTCTATGGACCGGTGATCGGCGTTAATGATATCAGTTGCCGCATCGGACCGGGCATCACGGGCTTGTTTGGCTCCAACGGAGCGGGCAAATCGACGCTGCTCAAACTGGCCAGCGGCCAACTGCGCCCCAGCCTGGGAGAGGTTCTGATCGACGACGCGCCCGCCTGGAGTACGCGGGCCAAGCGGCTGTTCGGCTACACGCCCGACCTCGATCGGTTTTACGAAGAGATGACCGGCCGCGAGTTCGTGTACTGTATGACCAGGATGTACGGCTTCACGGCCAGCGAGTCCCGCCGCCGCACCGAGGAGGCGCTGGCCGAGGTGGGTATGTCCGATCGCGCCGAACGGCGGATCGCCGGCTGCAGCCACGGCATGCGGCAACGCATCAAGCTGGCCCAAGCGCTTGTGCACGATCCGCCGCTGCTTTTGCTGGATGAGCCGCTCAACGGCATCGATCCCGGCGGACGACGCGAGATCAACGAACTACTCGCGCGGCAGGCCGAACAGGGAAAGACCATTCTCGTTTCCAGCCATATCCTCAACGAAGTGGAACAGCTTACCGACAGCATCCTGATGATTGGCGGCGGCCGGATCGTGGCCTCGGGCACGCTGCGCGAGATTCGCAGCTTGCTGGAGGATCAGCCGTTTACCGTGCAGATTGTGGCGGCCGAGGCCCGGCGGTTGGCCAGTCAGTTAATGGAGCGTGCCGAAGTGCGTTCGGTCGAGTTGCGGGAAGAGACACTGATCGTGCGGACGCGCCACCCAGCCCGCTTCTTCGCGCTGCTGGCGGAATTGGTTCAGACGCACGGCTTCGCAATCGAGCGCTTCGAGACGATCGACGCCGACGCCAGCTCCGTGTTCGATTACCTGCAAGGCACGCGGAGTTAATTACGATGGGACTTCTGCGCGCCTGGCTGACGCTTCTCTGGCTCTCCTTCCGCCGGCTGTTCTGGTCTTCCAGCACGCTGATGGTCTCGCTCCCGCTGGCCGGCTGCGCGCTGGCCGCCTTCCGTCTGCAAGGCCGCGTGGAATCCAGGGCCGCCGAAGATTTCGCCGTCGGCTTCGATTACTTCAGCTCCCGCTTCGTGATCGTGGTGTTCGCCACGTTCCTGGTGCCGATCTGCGCCTTGGCCTATGGCACCACCAGCATCGGCGGAGATCGCGAAGACCGCACGCTGCTGTTCTTGCTCGTGCGCCCCATTCCGCGGTTCTTGATCTTATTGGCCAAGGTTGTGGCCACCCTGCCGCTGGTGACGGGCCTGGTCGTGGCCAGCTTCTTCCTCTACTGCCGCCTCGTGGGCGACGTTGGCGACGTGGCCTTCCGTATCTATTTGCCCGCCGTGCTGCTGATGGCCCTGGCCTACGTGGGCTTGTTCCATTTCTTTGCCGTGGCGTTCCGCCATAGCACGGTCATCGCCCTGATTTACGCCCTGTTCATGGAGTTCTTCCTGGGGAACATGCCCGGCATCATTAAGTGCGTGGCGGTAAGTTTTTACGGACGCTCTATGATGTACGCGCTGGGGGCCACCGACGGATTGAAAGCCCCTTCGCCGCAATGGTTCGAGCCTGTGAGCGCCCCGACGGCCGCCTGGTCTCTGATCGGGATCGCGGTGGGTGCGATTCTCATTGCCCTCGTCATCTTCCAACGCCGCGAATACCGCGATCTGACGTAAACGGTCCCTGTTCGGCGCGCCTGCGATGAACGCGCCGGTTTTGGTATGATCCAGCTTGGCGCGTTGGAGCTCCAAGAAACCGATCTCTAAGGAGTGCTGATGGAAAAGCTCGACTATAAACAGACCTATGCAACGCATGTTCAGAAGCTCAAAGAGCAGCTTGGCCATGACCAGGGCATGAAGCACGCGATTGGAGGGGAGTTCGACGCTTTTGGCATCCTGGAGCGCGAGCTGCTGATCAAGCATGGCCTGCGCCCCGAGAGCTACCTGATCGATGTGGGCTGCGGCTCCGGCCGGCTGACTAAGCCGCTTGTGCCCTATCTGACCGGCGCCTACCTGGGGACCGATGTCGTGCCCGATCTGCTGACCTATGCCCGCAACCTGGCCCAGCGGAAGGACTGGCGCTTTGAGCTGATCGACAAGATTGCGATTCCCGAGCGGGATGGCGTGGCGGAGATGGTCTGTTTTTTCTCGGTCTTCACCCATCTGCTCCACGAGCAATCGTACGTTTATCTCCGCGAAGCCCATCGGGTGACCAAGCCTGGCGGCAAGATTGTCTTCTCCTTCCTGGAATTTCAGATCCCCTCGCACTGGAGTGTGTTTGATGGCAATATCGCGAATGTGAACGTCGTGACCCATCTCAACATGTTTATGAGCCGCGACGGAATCTCGGCCTGGGCCGCGCACCTTGGCTTGACCGTCGAGGGAATCTACGATGGCGACAAGCCCCATATCCCGCTTGCGCAGCCACTCACCCTGGATGACGGGCGCGTCATGGAGGGGATGGGGAATCTGGGACAATCAGTCTGCGTGCTGGTGAAAGACTAAGGCTGCCTTCGGCCGCAACCCAAAATAACCGCGGATGACGCGGATCAAAGCGGATGACGCGGATCAGAACTGAAGCGATGTATCCGCGTAATCCGCTCTCATCCGCGCAATCAGCGGTTCTCCGGGCCGCCCGAAAACATGCGCCCACGGCGCGTAGATGTGACGTCCTCAGACTCTAAAAACAAGCGGCGCGTTACGCCAACAGATCGCGAACCACGCGCGCCGGCTCAACCCCGGTGAGCCGCTGATCCAGCCCCTGCACGTTGACGCTCAAGCGTTCGTGGTCGAAACCCAGAAGGTGAAGGATCGTAGCTTGCAGATCGCGGACATGCACGGGATTCTCGGCCACGTGAAAACCCAGGTCATCCGTGCGGCCGTAGGTGAGGCCGGCCTTCATGCCGCCGCCGGCTAGCCACAGAGTGTAGGCCTGCGGATGATGGTCCCGTCCCAGCGAGCGCCCCAGTCCGGCATTGGTCTCCACCATCGGGGTCCGACCGAATTCGCCACCCCAGATAACGAGCGTATCGTCCAACAGCCCGCGCTGCTTAAGGTCCAGCACCAGCGCGGCACTGGCCTGATCGGTAGCGCCGCAATTCTGCTTCAAGTTGCCGGCGACATCGGAATGGGCATCCCAGCCTTCGTTGTAGATGTTGATGAATCGCACACCCCGCTCGATCATGCGGCGCGCCAAGAGACAGGCCCGCGCGAAGGAGGGCTTCTCCGGATCGGCGCCATACAGGGCCAGCGTCTCGCGACTTTCGCTGCGTAGATCCATCAGCTCCGGGGCCGAGGCTTGCAGTCGGAACGCCATCTCGTAGGCAGCGATGCGAGTTTGGATCTCCGGGTCCCCCTGCTCGATTAAATGGCGGCGATTGAGCTGCCCGATCAACTCCAGGGAATCCCGCTGCGCCCGGGCATCCAAGCCCGCGGGCGTGCTGAGGTTCAAGATCGGATCGCCGGAGTTTCGCAGCCGCACGCCGGCATACACCGTGGGCAGAAAGCCGCTCGACCAGTTGGCCGCGCCGCCGCTGATCCCCTTGCCGGTCGACATCACCACGTAGGCCGGCAGTTCCTCGGTCTCTGCTCCCAATCCATACACGACCCAGGAACCCAGGCTAGGCCGCCCCGGTTGCGAAAAGCCAGTGTTGAAGAAAATCTGGGCGGGCGCGTGATTGAACTGATCGGTCCGCACGGAGCGAATCAGGCAAATCTCATCGACCACCTTGGCCAGATGCGGCAACATCTCGGACAGTTCGGCGCCGCACTGGCCGTGCCGCGCGAACTTGTACCGCGGCCCCAGCACGGCGGCGTCGGGCCGAATGAACGCATACCGCTGTCCGCCAATCACCTCCGGCGGCAACGGCTTCCCCTCCAGCCGCGTGAGCTCGGGCTTGTAATCGAACAGATCGAGCTGACTCGGCGCTCCCGCCATAAACAGATGAATGACCCGCTTGGCCTTGGGCGCAAAGTGCGGCGCCTTCGGCGCCAGCGGCTTCCCCCGGTTCGCCGGCCCTGCGCCCTGCGCGCTGCCCCCCGTTCCCGCCACCAGCGACGCCAGCGCCATCCGCCCCACGCTGAGGCCGCTCTCCTGCAAGAACACGCGACGATTCGTGGAGTACGAAGTATCCATCGGGCCTGAAATGGGAATTGCGGTGTTCGCCATCGAATTTCTATTGTACCCTGTGCCGATTCTAGTCGCGAGCGACATGACCCCATCGGGCTTGCCCGATGGTGAATGAGATTGAACAGCTAAATTGAACTGGCGCGACCCCATCCGGCTTGCCGGATGGTGAAGCAGATTGTGGGGCTACTGCGGCCCGCGGCGTCGAATCGGTTGCATGTCGTACTCGCTGAAGGCTCCGCCGTAGTAGTTCTCGGTCCAAGCGTAGCGGATGCGATAGTCAGGCTGTTGCCGCTCAGCACGATAAGCGGCTCGGGAAAGCATTGGACGCTGCCTCGATAGCCAGTGAATCTGCTTCACCATCCAGCAAGCGGCCTGTTGATTTAATCGCCGAGCGGTCTAGCATTCCTAGCGGGTGGTTTTTTGTCCCGGGAGGGCAGGCAAGATCGTGGCTAATCGTACGTATTGGGCGGAGCCGCCGGTGCGGCGGGA
>JBGTDH010000937.1:0-1932 GCA_041748435.1 Pirellulales bacterium | reverse complement strand
ACCTCCAGCAGTTCGTGACGGACGGGCTGCATGCCGGCGACGTTCAGCAACGTCGATTCGCTAACCCGCGTGAAGAACTCCTCCACGGCCCCGCGCGCATGGCGAAAGCTCTCGTCGGCCAGTTGCTGCTGCCGCTCGGACTCTTTGCGGGCTAGAACCTCTTTCTCTTTGGCCTGGACCTCTTTTTGCCGCGCCTCGTTGACGAGCACGGCCGCCACGATCGACACGCCGGTGACCGCCACCAGCGCGATCAGGCTGGCTTGGGCCCAACTGCGATGATGCCGCAGCCATCGCCGGGCACGTTCGACGACGCTCTCCCGGTAGGCCGTCACCGGTTCGTCGGCCAGCCAGTGCTCCACATCGTTACTCAACTCGCGGGCCGAGGCGTAGCGATCTGCCGGCTCCAGCGCCATGGCCTTGAGGCAGATGGCATTCAGCGGCTTGGGAATGCGGGTGTTCAACTCGCGCGGCGGAAGAAACTCGCCGCGCTCCACCATCCGCAACATCTCCAGGATTCGCGTGCCATCGAACGCCGGCAGGCCGGTGAGCAGGAAGTACAGCGTAGCGCCCAGGCTGTAGACATCGCTGCCGGGACACAACAGATCCAACCGCCCCGACGCCTGCTCGGGGCTCATGTACGCCGGCGTGCCCATGGCCGAACCCATGAGCGTGGCCGTAGTGTCGTTGGCCGACACGGGCCGCAGCGTGCCCTCTTCCACAACCGCAGCATCATCGGGCTGACTCAGAAGTTTGGCGATGCCCCAATCGACCACCAGCGTCTCGCCGTATTTGCCCAGCATGATGTTGGCCGGCTTGATATCGCGATGCAGAACGCCGCGGCTGTGGGCATAGTCGATCGCGTTGCAGACGGAAATGAAACGCCCGAGAAGCTGCCGCAGCTCGACGGCGGTTTGGCCGGCATCCCGCTCGTCGGCCGTTTCATGGAAACGCTCGACCGTGGCGGCCAGGCTTTCGCCGCGAATGAAGCGCATGGCGTAAAACGGCCGTCCATCAGGATACGCGCCCAAGCCATACACCGGCACGATGCCCGGATGCTCCAGCCCGCCCGTGATCTCAGCCTCCATCACAAAGCGGGCCTGACTCTCGGCATCGCCCGCGTGCCGGCGGAGAATCTCTTTGAACGCCACCTCGCGATGCAGCTCCAGATCTTCCGCTACCGAGACCAGCCCTAAACCGCCTTTAGCATGCGGGCGCAGAATATTGAACCGCAGTCCGGAAGAACTTGTCTTGCCAACGGCGGAGAGCTTCGGCGGTGGGGCGGGAACAGAAACGGCCGGGCCTAGATCGATCGTGGCGCCAAGATTGTCTCCCGGCGAGCGCAGGGCCGTTGTATCGCTCATGCCCCCATGCGGAGCGGGCACCGCATTTCCGGCGACGTCGAGGGTGAGTTCGCCCGTTGGCATGGCGGGAAGTGCCAGCGTTGCTTCGTCCCGAGGATTGGCCGCTGCCGAACTCAATGCCTGCTCTCCAACAATGCCGGGCGCCTCGAACCAAGGGTGTGAGGTGCCGTGCCCGCTATCCTGGGGTGGTCCAAACGCCCGGCCCGCACCCAACAGGCAGAAACCTCCAGGGTAGCGTCCCGCAGTGCAGCAAGCAACGAGCGCAAGTTAAACCTTGCGGGTGCTAGCGGTTGTGTGCTGGCATCCCTGCGCGGGTCTTTCCGGCCCTGCCAGGAATTCGCAAAGGTGGAAAAATGCCGATTCCGATGATAGTGGGGATCGGGCGAGCATGCGGCGAGAGGAAGTTGCCTCTTCGCAGCGGCCTGAAACTTACTGTGAGAAGGCCAATGAACCGCAATCCCGAGCGCTCGCCGAACATCGTCATGGGTTGGGCCGCGTTGATAATTCTTGTCGGTTCCACGGCGAGTGGTCAGACTCCGCCGGCGATTCCGCGCACGACGCCACCGCCGCG
>JBGTDH010000936.1:0-6048 GCA_041748435.1 Pirellulales bacterium | reverse complement strand
CGCTCGCCGCCGCGGATATTGCCGGCCCAACCTGGTCGACGAGCCGCGGCTGGAGATCGTCGATGGCCGGCATCCCGTGCTCGATATCCTGCAGCCCGACGGCGAGTTCGTTCCCAACGACACGCACGCCGCGCCCGACGCCGGACAGATCCTGCTGATCACCGGACCCAACATGGCGGGAAAGAGCACGTACATCCGCCAGGTGGCGCTGATTGCGTTGATGGCCCAGATGGGCAGCTTTGTCCCGGCACGGCGGGCCACGATCGGCGTGGCCGATCGCATCTTTGCCCGCGTCGGCGCCAGCGATGAACTGTCCCGTGGGCAAAGCACGTTCATGGTGGAGATGACGGAGACGGCCCGCATCTTGAACACGGCCACGGCGCGCAGCCTCGTGATTCTCGATGAGATCGGCCGCGGCACGAGCACCTATGATGGCGTCTCCCTGGCGTGGAGCGTGGCGGAGTATCTGCACGACCGCGTGGGTTGCCGCACGCTGTTCGCCACGCACTACCACGAACTGACCGATCTGGCCAAGGACCTGGCCGGTGTAAGGAACCTGAACGTGGCCGTGCGGGAATGGGCCGACGACGTGGTGTTCCTGCACAAGATCATCGAGGGATCCGCCGACAAGAGCTACGGAATCCACGTGGCGCGGCTGGCCGGCATCCCGCGCGAAGTGCTCTCGCGGGCCAAAGACATCCTCGCCCAACTAGAGAACGAGCACCTCAATGCCGACGGTCACGCCAAGATGGCTCGCCGGCCCACCACACGCCGCAACGGGCAGATGCAGCTCACGCTCTTCGGCCCGATGGAGCATCCCCTATTGGACGAAATCCGCCAGCTCGACCTCAACGCCACGGCTCCGCTGGAGGCTCTGCGGCAGATTCAAGAGTGGCAAGAACGATTAGCAACCGAGGCGGGCGCCACGCGGTCACCGACGTAACAGGCGTTCACTCGTCGGGCATCAGCCTCGCCAGCAATTCTTCCAGCTCGCGGTCTTCCAGTCGCGTCGGGGTGACGGTGGTGTAACGGCTGCGGCCTTCGGCCCGCAGGAGTTGCAGGACGCGGCGATACATTTGGCGCTCGGTTTGCTCGTCGCCCCGCGAATGGGCCCGTTGTGCGTCCCGCAGGTATTGCTGGTAGGGCGCCAGCGTGCCCGTGGACTGCTCACAGAACTCCGCCAATCGCCGGCGGTCCTTGACCTGTTGATCGTTGCCGCCGGGCGTGCCGGAATCGTACAGCACCAGGGCGGTCGACATGACAAAGCTCAGGCACAGCACGCCCACCATCACCAGCGGGTTCGTGGCTTCCGCCTCGCTTGATGCGCGGCGCTTCTGCCCCTCTTGCAGCTTGAGCTCCGGCAAGCGTCCGTCACTCGCCAGGGCGGCGCCGGCCCCGCTCCCGCCGCCGGGAATGAAGCGGGCCACATTGCGGCGCAGCCACGGACCCCCCTTCGCGCGACCGGCGGAAGAACCCGGTTCCGACTGACGCGCCACATCCACGATGGTCTCGCCAAGCTGCTGCTCGCTCGCGTCCCGCGCGTCGTCCGGCAGTTTGACGGGCACGGCGAAGTGACTTACCGCCCCATTGCCGGCGGAGGTCTCCACCTGATCGGCGCGCACCTCCACCAGGCACCCGTTGTGCGGGCAATTGATCATCTTGCCCACCATCCTCGTGGGCACGGCGATCGACCGATGGCATTCGGGACAACGAAACTTAACGGGCATCAGAGCAGATCGAGAGCAGGAATTGCCGCAGGATCCATTATATCCACCGCACTACAGCAAGAATCCGGAATAGATGAAGTTCACCACGAACGGGCCGAAGATGATTAGCACGGTGGAAGCCATCACCAGAATGCCGGGGAGCAGCATATTCACGCCCGCCTCGCCGGCGATGGTCTCGGCCCGTTGCGTGCGTTTGATTCTCAGCACGTCCGACTGCGTGCGAAAGATTCGCGCCAAGGGGTTGCCCAACTCCTCGCTCTGGATGATGGAGCCGACAATGGCAGACACCTCGTCGTCTCCCAATCGGTCCCGCAGCGCGCCTAACGCCTGGCCGCGGTTCTTGCCCATGCTGATATCGCTGAGGACGCGGCCGAACTCCTCGGCGACGGCATGGCCGGACAGCTCGCGCACGCCTTGCTCCAGCGCGGAGAGGAACGTGCTGCCCGCCTCCATCAACAGCGTGAGCAGATCGAGCATGAACGGCATTCGGCGCTTGATGAGCATCACCCGATATCGGGCCAGCGACGCCACGCGACGCCGCAACAACCATCCCGTGAGCAGCGTGAGCACCAGCGCCAGAATGACGCCGGTTCCGCCCATGAACGTGGTGCAAACATAAATCCAGGCCGGCGAGAGGAAGAACGACACCAGCTCGACGCGCGCCAGATACTCCTCGGGCAGCCAGAAGCGGGACATTCCCGCCGCCTGCAGATCGTGCCCCAACTTGGGCAGAAACGGCTTAAACAGCACGCGGTTCAGGCGTGCCAGGAACAATACCAGCGGATGAAAGAAGCGATAAATGAAATCGATGCGCCGCAGCTCGTTCATGCGGCTCACGTCGTAGCGCCACTCGTGCCCCTGCTCCAGATCCTCCGACTCTAACGCGCGTACCATCCAGTACGCGACGTAGAAAGTGGCCAGGCCGAAGAGCAGGCTGGCGGCCAGAGGGTAGGCAAGATCGTCGAGCATAAACATGGTCAGTAGTCAGTGGTCAGTAGTCAGTGGTGCTACTGACCACTAACTACTGACTACTGACTTCCTTCAAATATCCGGAGTCAAAATGGCACGAGCCCAAACGTACGCCACCACATCGAGCACCACGGAAATCGACAACAACACTTGTCCGGGCACGGTCACAAACAGCCGCGTGGTGTTCACGGGATCGACGAAGTAATACACCACCAGAATCACCAGCGGAGCGATCGCCATGTAAATCGCGGAGCGGCGAGCCTGGGCGGTCTCCGACTTGATCTTGCGCTCCAGCCGCTGCAGCTCCAGCACGGAATGGGCAATGCGATCGACGGTCTCGTTCAGGCGGCCGCCGCTCTCCCGGCTGGCCAGCACGGCCGCCGCAAACAGCGCGAAGTTCTCGCTCTTCAATCGCTCCTTGGCCTCCGTCAGCGTGCGATCGAGCGGCTTGCCGAGCTTGTACTCCGCCATGATCTGCCGGAATTCGTTCTGAATGGGCCGCGGCGTCTGATCGGCCAATAGCTCCATGCACTGCGCCAGCGACAGGCCGGCCTTCACCGCGCTGGAGAAGGCCACCATCGCATCGGCAAACTGATCTTCCACCCGATGCCGATAGCGCTCCGCCATCCGCCGCACCAGATACCAGGGGGCAGCCGCCAGAAACACGGCCGCCAGCAGGCCGAACGCGGGACTGTCCAGAAACAGCCAGAACACGAACAGCGTCACGGCCACCAGGCCGCTCCACGCCATCAGGTAGCGCCGCAGATTGGCGGTCGAGGTGCGCAGCCGGCGCAGCTTCTCGGTCAGGTCCCGCTCGATGGAATCGATGCCGGCCAGGTAATAATCGCGGCACGACCAGCCGGCCGCAACCGCGGCGACTCCCATCGTGAGCGTGGCGAGTGTGGCTTCGAACTCGAGCATGATCCAGACCTAAAACAGTCCCGTGGCGGTGGCGGGATGCCATTCGGCGGCGCCGTGCCGCACGCGATCCTCGGGCGTGAGCTGCCCGGTGCGCACCATGGTCAGCAGATCGTCGTGCGTCATCGGGCCCAACTCGGTGCCCATTACCTCGCAGTACCAGTCGGCCGGCTGTTCACGGGGCGAGGGCAAGACCGGCGGAGGCGGAGGAGATGCAGCTTTCCGCGGCGCGGGGAGTTGCTTCGTGTTCGGATTCGCCTCTCCGTACAGGAACTCCAGCTCCAACAGTTCCTTGGCAATCAACGAATCGATGAACGTCGGCAGATAGCCGGTGGGCTGCAGGCTCACGCCATTGCGGAAGTTGAAGATGTCGGTCACTTGCACATCGCCGGTGCGCGGATCCAGACCCGAGACTTCGGCAATCTGCGTCACCACGCGCCGCCCGCCGGGCATGCGCGAGATATGCACAATCAGATCGATGGCCGAAGAAATCTGGCGATGGATCGAAATCACGGGCAGATCGGCCGCCATCAGCACCAGCACCTCCAGCCGCTCGATGACCTCCTGCGCGCTGTTGGCATGCACGGTCGTGAGCGAGCCGTCGTGGCCGGTGTTCATCGCCTGAATCATGTCCAGCGATTCCGGCCCGCGGCATTCTCCGACGACAATCCGATCGGGCCGCATCCGCAAGGCGTTCTTCACAAGATCGCGAATGGTGTAGGCCCCGGCGCCCTCCACATTGGCCGGGCGGGCCTCCAGGCTTACCACGTGCTCCTGATGCAGCCGCAGCTCGGTCGTGTCTTCGATCGTGATCACACGCTGCTTGTACGGAATGAAGCTGGAGAGCACGTTCAACAGCGTGGTCTTGCCCGTGCCCGTGCCGCCGCTCACCAGGACGTTGCGCTGATCGATCACGGCGGCCCGCAGGAACATGGCGGCCGGGCGGCTGACGGAGCCCATCTCCACAAGGTCGTCCATCGTGAACCGCGTGGCCGGGAACTTGCGAATGGTCACGCACGGCCCGCGCGTGGCCAGCGGTGGAATGATGGCGTTGACGCGCGAGCCATCGGGCAACCGCGCATCGACCAGCGGCTGGCTCTTATCGATCCGGCGGCCCACCTGAGCCACGATCCGCTCGATGATCGACTCCGTGACCTTATCCGAAAGGAACCGCCGGCCGCTGCGCTCGATCACGCCGTCCCGCTCCACGAAGATCTGATCGCTGGCCACAACCATGATCTCCGTGATCGTCGGTGCGCGAAGCAGGTCTTGCAACGGGCCGAAGCCAAACACGGTGTCTTTCAGATCCTTCTTCAGCGTGCGGAGAATGATGTACTTCCGCAGCTCGTTGTGCAGGTGCGGCCGCACGAGATGGAACACCTCATGGAAGCGTCCCTCGACCGCCTGAATGCGGCTGGAAACATCCCGCAGCGCCGCCAGATCGAGCCGCTCCCGCACGAACTCCAGCAGATTGTGCAGCTCCGTCTCCCGCTCCGGCACCAGCGTGGCCGGCACGTCGAACTCGTTGGCCGTGATGGTGGCTAGATCGAAGTAGTCTTCGTGCCGCGTCTCCATGATGAGCTGGTTCACCAGGTGGTCCCGCAGCGTCAGGCCGACGATCTCTTCCAGCAGCGGCTCGTTCTCCGCCCCGAACACGGCCAGCTCGCGGCACGTGTCCTCGATGTTGTTCTCCAAAAGCAAGATGCTGTCCTGCTGCCGGCCGCGGCGGGTCTCCAGCTCGTACAAGTCCAGCCGTTGCAGCAGCCGCTGATGAATCCGCAGCTCCAGGTCCGAGAGAATCCCGCGCAGATGGGCTTCCAGCTCTTGCCGGCTGATGACCGGGGCGGCCTCGGCCTCGAACGTGAGCGAGTAGGGCCAGATACGGATCTTGGTTCCGGCCTCGAACGGGACGCGCTGCCCGCCCAGCACCTCCGCATCGCCCACCAGGCAACTATTCAGCCCGACGTTCTCCAGCTCCAGTTTACGAGGATCGCCCCCCACGGTGCGCACCACGGCATGCCGCCGCGAGACCAACGGACTGGCGAGCACCACGTGATTTGTGGCCTCGCGCCCGATCGTGATCTCCGGCCCGGGCAGCTCCAGCATTGCCCTCCGGCTCTCGTTGACTTTGTTGAACCAGACTTTCACGAACTAGTTTCCCTACGCACACGATTACTGTTTCGGTCTGGGATGCCCCAGGATCGCGAATTGCCGCACATTCAAGTTGAGCATCAAGGCCATCAGCCTTTGGGCGCGCGGCTCCAAGTCGCCGTGTTGCACTTTGACGATGATGTTCACTACGTTCTCCTGCACCTGCGGCAAGCGGCTGGCGCGCGACAGATCGGTCGAGGCCACGCGGTTGCCCACGGTGCGAATCTCAAACGGCCCGATTGTCTCGGTGCCCACGGCCGACGCCACTGCGGCCGCTGGCGTC
>JBGTDH010000935.1:0-1578 GCA_041748435.1 Pirellulales bacterium | reverse complement strand
TTGCCCCTCGGATTCCAGCCCGCCATACTGCATCCTTAGGCCCGCTCCGCCGCGACTGAGCAACCACCCGCTTGCGGCTAAGCGACCCCATGTTTTTGGCTCGCGCCCTCTCCGACAACGCGCAAAATGAACACGCCTTTCTTAGTGTTGATCCTCTCGCTTCTTGCCGCCCCTGCCTACGCAGCCGAGGCGCCTAGAATCCACCGCATTATTCCGCCCGCCGGCATCGAACTCCCGACCGCAGAGCTGGACAAGATCCAGTCAAAACTGAAGCAGGTCCGGGACGCCTTCGCATCCGTGCGCCGTAGCCAATCGAGCGCCGACATTGAGGTCTATCTGAAGGCCGTACAGTACGCCTTGGATCACGACGAGTTCTACGATCCCAAGGATGCCGGCCGGGCGATGGACCTGCTCAATACGGCTCGCGAGCGGATAGAGTTCTCACAATCCGGAAGGGCAACTCCCTGGGCCGATGCCAGAGGTCTGCTCGTGCGCGGATACTACTCCAGCCTGGACGGCTCGGCTCAACCCTATGGCCTGGTGATTCCCGAGCAGTTGGACCTGTCCAAGCCCGTGCCCTTGTATGTCTGGCTGCACGGCCGCGGCGACAAAGTGACCGACCTGCAGTTCATCCATCAGCGGGAGCGCAGCATCGGCCAGATCTCGCCACCCAACGCCATCGTGTTGCATCCCTTCGGACGCTACTGCAACGCCTTCAAGTTTGCCGGCGAGGTGGATGTGTTCGAGGCCATCGAATCGGTCAAACGGAACTACAAGATCGATCCGCAACGCATCGTGCTGTGGGGTTTCTCGATGGGAGGCGCGGGTGCCTGGCACTTGGGCGCCCATTATCCCGATCGTTGGGTGGCCGTCAGCCCCGGGGCCGGCTTCGCGGAGACAGCCCGTTATCAGAACCTCAAACCCGAGACCATTCCCGAGTACGAGCGCCAACTGTGGGGCCTGTACGACGCTCCCGGCTACGTGCGCAATCTGTTCAACGTGCCGGTGATCGCCTACAGCGGAGAGGATGACAAGCAAATCCAGGCCGCGCGGGTCATGGAAGAGGCCTTCAAGCTCGAAGGCAAAGAGCTCACGCATCTGATCGGCCCCGGCATGGGGCACAAGTATCATCCCGACGTGCTCAAGGAGATCAGCCATCGCATCGTCGATATCGTCTCCCGCGGCCGCGACCCCCTGCCCAAAGCGGTCTCCCTGCAAACCAACACGCTGCGCTACAACAAGTGCGATTGGGTCGAGATCCAGGGCTTGGAAGAGCATTGGCGTCCCGCCCGCGTCGATGCCCGCGCGGTGAATCTGGATCACCTCAGCATCCAGACTTCCAATGTCACGCACCTGCGGCTGCAGTTGCCGTGGCGACAGGGGGCCGGTTTTTCGGCGAGAAAGTCGATCGAGATCGATGGCGCCAAGTTGGAGCTGTCCCGCCGGCAATCCGATGTTGAACTTCAACGCGGATCCGACATGAAGTGGTTGGACGCCAATTCCGAGAATCGATCCCGAAACACGTTGGAAAAAACTCCCGGTCGTCAAGGTCCGATCGACGATGTCTGGATGTCGCCG
>JBGTDH010000934.1:0-3149 GCA_041748435.1 Pirellulales bacterium | reverse complement strand
AGCAGACAATAATGATCAGCGCCAACATCACCGCATACTCGACGGCCGTGGGACCGTCTTCGGAAACCAGGAACCGTTGCAGCTTCAAAGCCAGAGATTTCATCGAAAGCTCCCAGGGCGGAAGACGCCGCTGCACGTCGTTACCTTACGGGCTACACCTCTGCCGCCGTCTTTATCTTGGGTGGCGATTGAATCATTGGTTCGAGAAGAGTGAAGGTCCGGCGAATCGAGTGGTAAGCGGTGGTTGGCGAGGGTTGCAGCGTTACGAGCCAGACTCGCCAGTCACGGTTCACACCCCGTTCGTCACAAAAGACTCAGTCATAACTCGGTAATCAAACTCACTCAGCACTCAGCACTCACGGTGCCGGCGCGAAACAACCCCAGGAGGCTGGCACAACGCAAGCCTCCTGGGGAACAGACGGAAACGCACGAAACCGGCGGTGCGGCACAGGCAAGCCGGCCGCCCCGCCGGGTCCAGAATCGATCATCAGCTGCCGCCGCCCGTTCCGGCGATGGACTGCGAAACACGGTTAAACGTGGTGCTGGCGTTGGTGCCGATGCTGCTAATCGCCGTCAAGCAGACGATGATAATCAGGGCGAGCATCACGGCGTATTCAACTGCCGTTGGGCCATCTTCCGAGACGAGGAATTGCTGCAGCTTCAGAGCAAGAGACTTCATAAGATCCTCCACGAAATGGGCTACCTGGCGAGGTGCTTGCCTGCGCCGGCGGCCATGCTTGTCATGAGAGGGTTTGACCAAGAGCCGCGGCCCGCTGTTCGCAGCCGGTCTCCCCCAGTTTGTTACCGTGACGATGCACCAGAAGTTCCCTTCTTCGCAGAAGCGATCGTTTCGGCAGCCGTTGTAACGGCCGCCGCACGGCATCCCTTCGGCAACCAGGCTGCCGTCGGAATTTGCATTCCGCCGGCCCTTGGCTTTGCGCACACGGCCTTGCGGCCGGTTTGCCTTTATCGGGGGACTTGAGGCAGCAGGCTTAACACACGCAGATTCCAGCCGGCTCGAACGTGACAGGATTCTGTCGGAATCCGGCAGACAAGTATCCGCGCCGAGGGGCCTCATCGGCCCGTCGTCTCGCAGGCAGCACACGCGTGCATGCCCTTGATACTGAAAACCTAGTTCGACTTCCCCAAGTGTCAAATCCAGGTCTTAAGAAATTCTTGCAACTTCGCCCTGTAGCGATTAATCCGCCCTCCGCCGTTTGGCCACATGCAGCCACTGGCGGCGCGAGGCGCCAGTCTCGTGGCGAAAAAACGGCTGATACATGGTAGACTTTAGACGTAATCGATGGAGCATCCGATGTCAGAAGAAATCTATCGCGGCGTGGTTCAAGGCGGGATGGTGGTCTTCCATGACGGCCACTTGTCGCTGATGGATGGAGTTGAAGTAGTCGTGTTGCCCATTGCCACGGGAAAGGGCTCAGCAGCGGCCGTTCTGGCTGCGATCGCGGCCGCGCCACTCGTCCCGACCAGTTGGGTCGACGAGCTCGAGGCGTTGATTGAGAAAGGCCGTCGTCCGGCAACGTATACGGACCCCCTGGCTGGCGGGCATGCCGACGCGGAGCGGTCGTGATGCCGATCGCTCTGTTCGATACCAACGCGGTCAGCGACTTGATGCGCGACCATCCGCAGCTCAAGCATCGAATTGGTAGGCATCAGGGCACGATCGCCACCAGTGTTGTTGTGCTGGGCGAGATTCGATTCGGTCTGGAACGCATGCCAGCCGGCAAGAAACGGCAGGACTTGGAGTCGCGCTCGGTGACAATTCTGTCAGCCATCCCGACCGAAACCGTATCGCCATCCATAGCCCAGGCATATGGCCAACTGAAGGCTTCCTTGGAAGGTCAGGGCCTTAATCTCGACGACAACGATCTGTGGATCGCCGCGACAGCAATAGCGCAAGGAATGATCCTGGTGACTCGTGACCGGCTCTTTTCAAGGATAACCGGACTTCTCGTTGAGAACTGGGCCGTGTAACGTTGTCATCAGTCACATTGCGTGGCCGCGGTCGGTGGATGTTCTGCCGATAGCCGCAAGAGCATTCTGAAAGCTCGCATACCAGGCTTCGACGCGCGCGGGCGATGTAATGAACCATTCGTTCCCCGGACTGTCCGGAACATTTCCGTGTCCGAATCCATGGTTGCATCCCCCGACGAACTGTCAGTATCTTGAACGGTGTAGTCTACGGGGCCTTGCGGCGCTTGCAATCTATCTCTGATGAGCGGGACCGTTGGCACGACGTGGAAGAGCAAGCGATGACGAAGGTAGACGCCGATGACTCGTGCTGAATGACATTAGCGCGGCGTGGTCGGCTGGCTGCTGAGCGACGGGAAACGGTAGGGCGCGAGCCCTCCGGTGGTGGCTGTGCCGCTCGTGAAATTGAGGAACCGGACGGCTTACGACCTGCCGCTAATCCACGTACAGGAACTCGTTGCTGTTGAGCAGCACGCGGCAGAGCTCGGCGGGGCCATGCTCGGTCACGAAGGGCAACAGCGCCGCAAGTTCCGCAGTGCCGGGATCGCGCCCGTAGCAGAGTTGATAGGCGCGCTCAATCTGACGGGCGGGATCGCTGCCGGATTCACGATGCAGGCGCTGGGCAAATTGCTCGCTGGTTCGCAGCACGAAGGAGTTATTGGAGAGCGCTAGCGCCTGCAGCGGCGTGACGGTCACCGCGCGGCGGGGCGTCTTCGTGGAGGGGTCGGGGCAATCGAACGCGTCCAGCAAGCCACTGCGGCCCGAGCGAATCCAGGTGCGATACACCGTGCGGCGCTGAAACTCCGGCCCCACGGGATCCAGCATCTGATAGAACTGCGTGTTGTGAACGTACGTGGTGAAGTCTCGAAAGCCGGGCCCGCGCATCTGCGGATTAAGCTCGCCGGCAGCCGCCAGCATCGCATCCCGCAACGCCTCCGCCTCTAAGCGCGTGGAACTCTTGCGCCATAGCAGCCGATTGCCGGCATCGACGTGTGCGGCCCGCTCGTCGTAGCGCGACGATTGGCGATAGGCGGCGGAGGTGACCATCAAGCGATGCAACGGCTTCAACCGCCAATCCTCGCGAATCAACTCGGCGGCCAGATGGTCCAGCAACTCGGGATGGCTGGGCCGCCCGCCATTGAAGCCAAAATCGTTGGGTG
>JBGTDH010000933.1:0-4086 GCA_041748435.1 Pirellulales bacterium | reverse complement strand
CGCTGCACTGCGTCGGCCGAGCCGAGCATCCTCGCGCCCGCGAAGCCGTGCGTCTGCTGGTCGATCGGCTGCTCTCGACGGGCGGCTGCAACTACGGCAATACGCTGGTGCTGGGGCAAGAGTTGCGGCCGCACCTGCAGCCCACCGGACTCGTGCTGATGGCGCTGGCCGGCGATTCAAGCGGCGAGCCTCGCATTGCCGCTTCGCTCGATTATCTCCCGCGTGAGCTCTCCGCCGCCACGCCGCTGGCCTCGCTCTGTTATGGATTGCTGGGTCTGGCCGCGCACGGCCGATTTCCAGACGCAGCCGATGATTGGCTCGCAGCGGCAGTCGCTCGCTCGCAAGCGCGACTCGGCAGCGACTGGAAGCTGGCACTGGCCGCGCTCGCCGCGCTGGGTCCTCGCTGCCCGTTGTTCTCCTCCCCCGCAGAGGTTTAGCCCCCATGTCCACCGCACGATGCACGCCAACGGGTTTGGATCGAAGATCGCTGCTCCTTGGCGGCGGCGCGGCAGCACTGGGCCTGATGGGTTATCAGGCGGTGCGCAATGGGGGTCGGCCCACGGCAGCCGTGTTTATCGCCAAAGGCCAGCGCTACGACGGCGACTTGGTGCGCACCATTACCGATGGCCTCGTGGCCTCGGGCTTAAAGCTCGAGGAGCTGCGCGGCAAGCGCGTGCTGCTAAAGCCGAACATGGTGGAACCCTCGCGCGCCTGCCCTCACATGACCACGCATCCGGCCGTGATTGTGGCCACCGCCGAAGTGTTCCGTCGCGCGGGCGCGCTGGTACAGGTGGGCGAAGCGCCGGGGCACGTGCGCGACACGGAGATGGCCCTGGTGGAATCGGGCGTGCAAGACGCCCTGGACGCCGCGGGATTGGAGTTCGCCGACCTGAACTATCAGGAATCGGGCTGGGTGCCTAACGCCGGCCGCGTGAGCAAGCTCAAAGGGATTTTCCTTCCACGCAGCGTACTGGAAGCCGACCTGCTGGTCTCGCTCCCCAAGCTCAAGACGCATCACTGGGTGGGCCTGACCGCCAGCATGAAGAACCTGTACGGCATTCTGCCGGGCCTCAAATATGGCTGGCCCAAGAATGTGCTGCACCACGCCGGCATTCCGCAGACGGTAGTCGATATCAACGCCTCGGCGCCGCGCACCGTGACCGTGGTCGATGCCATCGATTGCATGGAGGGAGACGGCCCGATTATGGGCAGCCTCAAGCACCTGGGACTCGTGCTGGTGGGCGCGAACCTTCCCGCCGTCGACGCTACTTGTGCCCGCTTGATGGGCCTGCGTCCGCATCGGGTGAGCTACCTGGGCCTTGCCGCCGACCGCCTCGGCCCAATCGAAGAGTCCCGCATTCAGCAGCGCGGAGAGCGTTGGCAGCCACTCGCTTCATCGTTCTCGATTCTCGATGTGCCCCACCTGCACGGCCTGCGGGCCAAGCAGGGTGAACTCGTCTCGTGAGGCGCGCGTTGCCACTGCTTGCGGCTTAGCGGTACGAGTTACGACAACGACACCGCAAACGACTCTTTTGTCACCTGCCACCCGGCGATGGAGCGTTCGGATTGCTGCCGATTGGCAACCAGCACGGATTGCACGGCGTCCTTCAAGTTCTCGCGAGCTTCTTCGAGGGTATCGCCCTGCGTATTCGCACCCGGCAACTCTTCCACGAAGGCCACATAACCCTCGGGCACTTTGATATAGACGGCAGTTAGGTCCATAGGCTTACTCCCAATTCGCCTCACTCACGGATTCGGAATTCCTAGTTCACGACAAATCTTCTTAACCAAGTGCTCGTTAATCTCCCGATGACGAGGGACGGCGGAAGTCTGATTGCTTGCAGGGTTATAAAACACGCTATGCTTTCCACCCTCGCGCAACAAACGTGAGCCTTGCGATTCCAGATGCCGGATCAGTGCGCCACGTTTCATCGTGCGGCCAGCGCAAACGGTTCCCTTGTCACTTGCTGCCCGTTCAGGCTACGTTCGGCGAGTTCCCGATTTGCCTCCAGAACCAATTGCACGGCTTCTTGCAGGTTCTCGCGCGCCTCTTCCAGCGTATCACCCTGCGTATTCGCGCCAGGCAACTCTTCTACAAAAGCCACATAGCCCTCCGGCACCTTGATAAAGACGGCGGTCAGGTCCATGGCGACTACTCCGTTTCGATGCGTCGTGATCTCGTCGGTTCGTTAGTTACCGGCCAATGAGGAAAGGTAACACTCGCCAAACGTGCCTTCTAGAACAACTCGCGGATCTCGTGAACTCCAAAATCGACCAGCGGGAACGGACGTCCCTGCGGGCCGGGGAGCTTGGTCTCCAGGTTCAGGCCCAGGCTGCGGTACACGGTGGCCACGATCTCGGATGGCTCGATCGGCCGCTCGGCCGGCACACCGCCGATGGCATCGCTTCGCCCCACCACGCGGCCCCCCTGTACGCCTCCGCCGGCAAAGTAAACGCTCCAGCACTGCGGCCAATGATCGCGTCCCCCCGCCGGATTCACGCGCGGCGTGCGGCCGAACTCGGCCAGATTGCAGACCAGGGTGTTTTCCAACAGCCCGCGATCAACCAGGTCTTCCAGCAGTGCGCTGTAGGCCTGATCGTACATCGGGGCCACAATGTCGCGCATGCCTTCGATCGAGGTAAATGGCTTGGAGCCGTGGATGTCCCAGGTGATCTCATCGAACACGGTCAGGAACGTGTTGACGGTTACGAACCGCACCCCCGCCTCAATCAGGCGGCGGGCCAACAGGCAGCTCTGACCGAAGCGCGTTTTACCATAACGCTCGCGCGTCTTTTCGGATTCCTTCGTCAGGTCGAACGCTTCGCGAGCTTGCGTGCTGGTCATCAGGCGGAAGGCCGCCTCGAAGTTGCTATCCAAGAGTTGCGCATCGGCCGAGGCCTCGAAGCTCTTCACCGTGTCGTCGACAATGGCCCGCAGACGGCGACGCCGATCGAGCCGTGCCTCGCCAATCTGTTGCGGCGGCAGCAAGTCCGGCACGCGGAAGTCGGCCTTGGAAGGATCGGCCATCAGCGCGAAAGGATCGTGCGCCTTCCCCAGGAAGCCGGCATCCTGGCCATGCGGCAGGTTGCCGCCCGTGCGACCCATCGGCTCCGGTAGCACCACACTGGCGGGCAGATCGCTCTTGCGGCCCCGCAAATAAGCCAACGCACAGCCGGCATGGGGCGTGTTCACACCGCCGGTAAACAGCCGGCCGGTCTGCATCATCTGGTGGCCCGTGTCGTGAACAGCGGCGGCCGTGTGGTAGCAGCTTCGCACCACGGAGAACTTATCGGCCAGCTTGGCATGCAGCGGCAGAATTTCTGTGATCTGGATATCGCGGGAGGCGGTCTTGATCGTCTGAAACGGGCCGCGGATTTCGGCCGGAGCATCAGGCTTGGGATCGAACGTATCGAGCTGGCTGGGCGCCCCCAGATTGAAAATCATGATCACGGAGCGATTGTCGTGCTCCTTGGAGGCCGCGCCTTGCGCTTCCAACGCCATCAACTGCGGCAGCGTCAGGCCAACCGCCCCCAACGCGCCCACCTGCAGAAAATCCCGCCGCGTGACGCCATCGCACGTGTGCGCGGTGCCCTTGCCAGTCAAATGCAGCATGACTACATCCCCACGCCAGAACAGGTTTTGCGCAACAGCCACCGCCATCAAGATCGTAACATTTGGCGCTGTGACTTGCCAGAGTTACGTTGGGCTCATGCACTCAATCCTAGCGATTCGGCGGCTTTACTCGCTCGCCCGCGGCGCGCCAATACTGGGCTTCGGCCTTCAGGTTATGGCGAGTGGCGAAATCCCGCAGGCGGGCATAGCGCTTCGCCGGATCGGCCGAGCAGGCCCACCAGACCTTGGCGGCATCTTCGGGACAGAGGAACAAGGGGCGAGAATCCATTTCCGCCAGGTGATTGGCGCCGTTGAGGCAACACTCGTAAGCCGTGCAATGGGCGATGCCCAGCATGTGCCCGGTTTCGTGCAATGCGACACGAAACATCCGCTGGCGAAACAATCGATAGGCCGCCTCGTCCGCCTCGGCATCGCCGTATCGCGCCAAGGACCACACGCCCACGCGATCGGTC